>NZ_JAKZFK010000051.1:0-17515 GCF_022549315.1 Aeromonas sp. MR16
AGTTTTTTGCCTGGCGGCCATAGCGCCGTGGAACCACCTGATCCCATGCCGAACTCAGAAGTGAAACGCGGTAGCGCCGATGGTAGTGTGGCATTCGCCATGCGAGAGTAGGACACTGCCAGGCTCCTAATTACAGTCACAGCGATGTGATTGGTCGTGCAGCGACGTAAGGTGGTTGCGGACAACAGATTTAGATAACGCACACAGTGTGTTCTTTACCGGTTAGTGTGCTGATATGGCTCAGTTGGTAGAGCGCATCCTTGGTAAGGATGAGGTCCCCAGTTCGACTCTGGGTATCAGCACCAGTTTTAAGTTAGTTTTAACGCTTTTTGCCTGACGGCAATAGCGCCGTGGAACCACCTGATCCCATGCCGAACTCAGAAGTGAAACGCGGTAGCGCCGATGGTAGTGTGGCATTCGCCATGCGAGAGTAGGACACTGTCAGGCACCTATTTAGAAGAGGCCTCCCATGCGGGAGGCCTTTTTGCTTTGGTGTTTTTTCCTGTTCTGATGGGTTTATTTTAGTAAAAATGCTGGGCTGTCAGCATGTTGCCCGTTACTCTTGGACTGGTATTGTCGCGCGTCATCGCCAGAGGAGTATGCATGGCTACGTTGAAGGAAATAGCGCTGGAGGCGGGGGTGTCCCAGGCCACGGTGTCACGGGTGCTCAATGAGGATCCGACGCTGAGCGTCAAGGAAGAGACCAGGCAGAAGATCTTCGAGATTGCCGAGCGGCTGGAGTACAAGACCAGCAGCGCCCGCAAAGGGGTGCACAAGAGCAAGCTGCACTTTCTGGCGGTCTATGCCTACCCGCAGAGCACAGAGGTCAACGACCCCTACTATCTCGCCATTCGCTACGGCATCGAGACCCAGTGCGCCCGCTTCAACATAGAGCTGACCCATTTCTACAACGGCGCCGAGGGGCGTGAGCTCTCCGCCGTCGACGGCATCCTGGTCATCGGCCATCTGCCCGAGGAGCGCCTGGCTGCGTTCCATTCTCTCTCTGCCCAGCTGGTGTTCGTGGATTGCCGCTCCCAGGGGGAATTTGACTCCGTAGACGTGGATTTGGCGCTCATCAGCCAGCAGGTGGTGGACTTCTTCATCGCCCAGGGGCATGGCCGCATCGGCTATATAGGGGGTCAGGACGAGGCGCCGGATCTCCGTGAGCTGGCCTTCCTCGACTACGGTCAGCGGCTGGGAGTGGTGCAGGAGAGCGACCTCTATCGCGGGGACTTCTCCAGTGCCTCCGGCTATCGGCTGGCGAAGGAGATGCTGGCCGGCGACTGGCCCCGTGCCCTGTTCGTGGCCTCTGACTCCATCGCCATAGGTGTGCTGCGGGCGATCCATGAGAAGGGGCTGGCCATTCCCCTGCAGATCGAGCTGATCAGTGTGAACGACATTCCGACCGCCAAGTTCACCTTCCCGCCGCTCTCCACGGTGCGGATCCACTCCGAGTTGATGGGCTCCCAGGGGGTCAATCTGTTGGTCGAGCGGCTGCGCGACGAGCGGGAAGTGCCGCTGCGGGTGCTGGTTCCCAGCCGACTGACCCTGCGCGGTACCACTCGGTAGTTTTAGTAAAATTATCCCTCCCCTGTTGCTCCATATCCCTATGGAGCAACGGCCTTCCTCCCTCCTGCATTGACTCCTGCCATCAAGAAAAATATTTAAGTATTTGTTTTTAAATACTATGCATCTATCTCTTCCTGACCCCGCCAATATCTATGCCATTCAGGCAGACAGCCCCCTCTTTTATCTCCCGCTTCTGATCTCGCTCACAAATCCAGCCATCTTGTGTGATGGGGTTAAAACTTTACCGATCATTACCTGATATTTAGTAAATGTTTATCTAGAGTTTACCCAGTCAAAGTTGTCTTGTTCCGGGAGGACATGTGAATAACTGGGAAAACGTCCAATTCGTTGGTGAAAACAGGCTGGCTCCGCGCGCCTACTTCTTCTCTTATACCGATCACGGGCTGGCAGCCACCATGCAGCGGGAGCTGAGCCGTCGCTTCCTCTCCTTGAGCGGCCAGTGGCAGTTCCACTACTTTGCGCACCCCCTGCTGGTGCCGGAAGACTTCTATCACAGCCCCATGAGCGGCTGGGGTCAGATTACAGTGCCTAACATGTGGCAGATGGAAGGGCATGGCAACCTGCAATACACAGACGAGGGCTTCCCCTTCCCCATAGACGTACCCTTCGTGCCGACCAACAACCCCACCGGCGCCTATCAGCGCAGCTTCGTGCTGAGTCCGGCCTGGGATGGCGAGCAGGTGATCATCAAGTTTGATGGGGTGGAGACCTACTTCGAGGTCTATGTGAACGGCCACTACGTCGGCTTCAGCAAGGGGAGCCGCCTCACCGCCGAGTTCGACATCAGCGCCTATGCCAACACCGGTGAAAACCTGCTGTCGGTGCGGGTGATGCAGTGGGCGGACTCCACCTATATCGAAGATCAGGACATGTGGTGGATGGCGGGGATCTTCCGCGACGTCTATCTGGTGGGCAAACCGGCTGCCCATGTGCAGGACTTCTTTATCCAGACCGCACTGGCCGACGACAGCGCTACCCTGAGCTGCGATATCCAGCTGGAGAATCTGGGGGCGCCTGCCCCTGATCATCGCCTGGTCTGGTCCCTGCTGGATCAGGGGCGCGAGATCGCCAGCGGCTCGCTCGACAGTCTCGCCATCGACGGCAAGCTCGACTGCCGCTTCACGCTGGATCTGGCCAACCCCCATCTGTGGAGCGCGGAAGATCCTTACCTCTATCAGCTGCAACTCTCCCTCTACAACGGTCAGGGCGAGCTGCTGGAAGTGATCCCGCAGCGAGTCGGGGTGCGTGAAATCAAGGTCAAGGATGGCCTCTTCTACGTCAACGGCCACTACCTCAAGCTGCACGGGGTGAACCGTCACGACAACGACCACCTCAAGAGCCGCGCGGTCGGCATGGATCGGGTCGAGCGCGACATAGTGCTGATGAAGCAGCACAACCTCAACTCGGTGCGCACCGCCCACTACCCGAACGACCCGCGCTTCTACGAGCTGTGCGACCAGTACGGCCTGTTCGTGATGGCGGAGACCGACGTGGAGACCCACGGCTTTGCCAACGTCGGCGATCTCAGCCGCATCACCGACGATCCCTTCTGGGAGCCGGTGTTCGTGGACAGGATCGAGCGCCATGTTCACGCCCAGAAGAACCACCCCTCCATCATCATCTGGTCGCTCGGCAACGAGTCCGGCTACGGCTGCAACATCAGGGCCATGTACCAGCGTTGCAAGGCGATCGACCCGACCCGGCTGGTGCACTACGAAGAGGATCGCGATGCCGAGGTGGTGGATGTGGTGAGTACCATGTATTCGCGCGTCTCCCAGATGAACTGCTTCGGCGAGTTCCCGATGGAGAAGCCGCGCATTATCTGCGAATACGCCCACGCCATGGGTAATGGCCCGGGTGGCCTCAGCGAATACCAGCAGGTGTTCGACCGCCATCCCCACATTCAGGGCCACTACATCTGGGAGTGGTGCGATCACGGCATTCTGGATCAGGACGAGCAGGGGCGTGCCGTTTACAAATACGGCGGCGACTACGGCGACTACCCCAACAACTACAACTTCTGCATGGATGGCCTCATCTATCCGGATCAGACTCCGGGGCCGGGCCTGCGTGAATACAAGCAGGTGATCTGCCCGGTCAAGGTGCGTGCGCTGGATCTGGCCAGCGGCAAGCTGGCGGTGGAAAACCGCTACTGGTTCTCCAATCTCGACGACATCCGTCTGCTGGTCGAGGTGAAGGCCGAGGGCGAGCTGTTGGCCAGCCAGCAAATCCGTCTGGAAGGGGTTGCCCCCGGTGCCATAACCGAGCTGCTGCTCGATCTGCCATCCCTCGATACGCGGGAAACCTTCGTCCAGCTGAGGGTCATCAAGGCCACTGCCACCCGTTACAGCGCGGCAGAGCACGAGCTGGGCCAGTACCAGTTCCAGCTGAAAGAGTCGACCCGCCAGCTGCAGCCCTTTGCCAACCCCAACGCCACTCCGTTGCAGATTGCCGATGAGCGGCTCGCGCTGACCTTGAGCGGCAGCGGCTTCGCCCTGCGCTTCTCGCGCCTCGACGGCAAGCTGGTGAGCTGGCAGCAGGATGGCATCGAGCTTATCGAGCGGGCGCCGCGTCTCACCTTCTTCAAGCCGATGATCGACAACCACAAGCAGGAGTACGAGAGCCTGTGGCACCCGAACCACCTGCAGATCATGCAGGAGCACTTCCGTGCCTTAAGCTGGCGCCAGCTGGGTGACGCAGTCGAGGTGACGGTCGAGAGCCTGATAGCGCCGCCGGTGTTCGACTTCGGCATGCGCTGCCGCTACGTCTACACCCTGAGCCCGAATGGCCAGCTGCACGTGGCGCTATCCGGTCAGCCCTACGGCGGCTATGACGACATCATCCCCAAGATCGGCTTCGAGCTGGGTATTCGCCAGGATCTCGATCGGGTGCACTACCTTGGCATGGGCCCGGGGGAGAACTATCAGGACAGCCGCCAGAGCAACTGGATCGACTGCTTCCAGAGCACTGTGAGCGAGATGTGGGAGCACTACCCCTTCCCGCAGGACAACGGCAACCGCCAGCAGGTGCGCTGGGCAACCCTGACCAACCGTCACGGCGCCGGTCTCTACGTGCGGCCCGATGCCCCCATCAACCTGAGCGTCTGGCCCCACAGCTGGGAGCATATCCACGGGGCCCAGCACATCAACGAGCTGGAACCGAGTGGCTATCTCACCCTCAATCTGGATCACAAGGTGCTGGGGCTGGGCTCCAACTCCTGGGGCTCAGAGGTGCTGGACTCCTGGCGGGTGCGCTTCGAGCCGTTCAGCTTCGGCCTGACCCTGCTGCCCATAGCCCGCGGCAACCTCAATCCGGCTGCGCTGGCCGGGATCGATCTCAGCATCAACGGCGGGAGGAACCTCGCATGATCACCCTGGATAACCTGACCCAGTTCAAAAACATCTACCGGGAGGGCAAGAAGTGGGGCCGCTGCGTGGAGGCCATCAACAACCTGCCAAACCTCAAGCCCGGTATCTGCCACTCCATAGGTGACTCCCTCACCTACCGCTTGCAGGAGGGGGCCAGCCCGGCCACCTCATTGTTCGAGGGGCAGCGCCGCTACTTCGATATCCACTACTACCTGGAAGGGGAAGAGACGGTGGAGTGGGCTGCCAAGCAGGATCTGCGGGTCGAGCAGGGCTACGACGACACCACCGACCGCGAGTGGTTGGCCGGTGAGGTGCGTGAGCGCCAGAAGGTCGGCAACGGTCAGGTGGTGATCTTCGAGAACGACGAAGCCTACCGGTTCACAGGCGACAGCCCGGTGCGCAAGGTGATCATCAAGGTCACGGTCGAAGGCGGCTACTTCAAAAACAAATAACAAGCCGCTGTTTTTGCACTGATAAAAGCCGGAAGGGCGGGGCCACCCTACAACTCATGCCCCGCCTTTTGGCAGACAACAACTACAGGTCTGGAGATGCACCATGTCCGATTCCAAGCGGAATACGATAGGCAAGTTCGGTCTGCTGTCGCTCACCTTCGCGGCGGTATTCAGCTTCAACAACGTCATCAACAACAACATCGAGATCGGTCTGGCGTCGGCCCCCATGTTCTTTCTGGCCACCATTTTTTACTTCATTCCGTTCTGTCTGATCATCGCGGAATTCGTGTCACTGAATAAGAACTCCGAAGCCGGTGTCTATGCCTGGGTCAAAAGCTCCCTCGGCGGCCGCTGGGCCTTTATCTCCGCCTACACCTACTGGTTCGTGAACCTCTTCTTCTTCACTTCGCTGTTGCCGCGGGTGATTGCCTACGCCTCCTATGCCTTCCTCGGCTACGAATACATACTCACGCCGCTGGCGACCACTTTCTTAAGCATGGTGCTGTTTGCCTTTGCCACCTACGTCTCCACCAACGGCGCCAAGATGCTGGGCCCCATCACCTCGGTGACCTCGTCCCTGATGCTGCTGCTGACCCTCTCCTACATACTGCTGGCGGGCGCGGCCCTGCTCGGCGGTGTGCAGCCGGCCGACCCCATTACGGTCGAGGCCATGATCCCCGACTTCAGCTGGGCCTTCCTGGGTATCACCACCTGGATCTTTATGGCGGCCGGTGGCGCCGAGTCGGTGGCTGTCTATGTGAATGACGTCAAAGGGGGCTCCAAGTCCTTCGTGAAGGTGATCATCATCGCCGGCATCTTCATCGGCGTGCTCTACTCCATAGCGTCGCTTTTGATCAACGTCTTCGTGCCCGGCGACACCCTGAAATACACCGGTGGCTCGGTGCAGGTGTTCGAGGGGCTGGCCTCTTACTTTGGTCTGCCCGCCATCCTGATGAACCGCTTCGTCGGACTGGTCTCCTTCACCGCCATGTTCGGCTCCCTGCTGATGTGGACCGCGACCCCGGTGAAGATCTTCTTCTCCGAGATCCCGGCCGGCATCTTTGGCAAGAAGACGGTCGAGCTGAACGAGAACGGCGTGCCCGCCCGGGCTGCCTGGATCCAATACCTCATAGTGCTGCCCCTGATGCTGATCCCGACGCTCGGCTCCAACACGGCGCAGGATCTGATGAACACCGTCATCAACATGACAGCTGCCGCCTCCATGCTGCCGCCGCTCTTCATCATGCTGGCCTACCTCAATCTGCGCCTGAAGCTGGATCACCTGCCGCGGGATTTCAAGATGGGCTCGCGCACCACAGGTATAGCCGTGGTCTCTGTGCTGATCGCCATCTTCTCGGTGGGCTTCCTCGCCTCCACCTTCCCGACCGGCGCCGACATCATGACCATCGTCTTCTACAACGTCGGCGGCATAGTGATCTTCCTCGGCTTCGCCTGGTGGAAATACAACAGATATGAAGCCTCCCTGAGCGAGGAGGCCCGGGTGAAAGAGGCCCTGCCGGCGGCGCAGGTCTCCATCCAGCCCTCCTGATCCCCAACGCATGGGGCCCGAGTGGCCAAGAGAGTGAAAGCGGGTGGCGGCGGCCACCCGCGACAGGTTGAACCACAGAACAGAAGGAGCATGGAATGAGCGAGACGATCGAGTTTGCCGAATTCAAACGGGTCGAGATGAAGGTGGGCAAGGTGCTGGAGGTGGTGCGCCATCCCGGGGCCGACAAACTCTATATCGTCCAGATCGACGTGGGTGGCGAGCGGCCGCTGCAGACGGTCACCAGTCTGGTGCCCCATTACAGCGAAGAGGAGCTGATGGGCAGCGAGGTGGTGGTGCTGACCAACCTCAAGCCGACCAAGATGCGCGGCGAGCGATCCGAGTGCATGTTGCTCTGCGCCGAGACCCCGGACGAGAGCCAGAGCGTGCTGTTGCAACCCAAAGTGTCGATGGCGCCGGGCACCCCGATAGTGTGAGGGCGGGATGATGCCAGCCCGGGCCAGCTTGCGGTGCCCAGGCCAACAATAACAAGAGAGTAAACGGCCCGGCCAGCAGGCTGGGGTCGAACACATTCAGAGTCATGGCGCCCTCATGCGAAGGGGCGTGAACCCACCGGAGGACAATATGTCTGAATCAGTACGCGGCACCATAGGCAAGTTTGCCCTGTTGTCGATGACCTTTGCCGCCGTGTTCAACGTGCGCAACATCGTCAACAACAACATCGAACTGGGGCTGAGCTCAGCCCCCGTTTTCCTGCTGGCCACGATCGTCTATTTCATCCCCTTCGTGTTCATCATTTCCGAGTTCGTCTCGGCCAACAAGCACTCGGAATCGGGCATGTATGACTGGCTCAAGAAGCCGCTCGGCACCCGGATGGCCTACCTCGGCTCCTTCCTCTACTGGTTCGTTAACCTGTTCTGGTTCGTCTCCCTGCTGCCGAACGTCATCGCCTACGCCTCCTACGCCATGCTGGGCTATGAATACAGCTTCTCCCCCATGGTGACCTCGGTCATCTCCATAGCGCTGTTCGCGGCGGCGACCCATATCTCCACCAAGGGGGCGACCTGGCTCGGCAAGATTGCCGAGCTGGTGGCCTACGGGGTGTTCGCCCTGTTCGCCATCTATGTGCTGGGGGCGCTGATGGCGCTGGGGGGCGATCACGTGCCGGCCGAGCCCATCACCCTGGCGGCCATGACCCCCACCATCAACTGGGCGACGCTCGGCATCATGTGCTGGATCTTCCAGGCGGCCGGTGGCGCCGAGACGGCGGCGGCCTATCTCAATGACGTCAAGGGCGGTCAGAAGTCCTTCATCAGGGTGATCATCACCGCCGGTGTGATCATAGGTGCCATGTATGCCATCGGCTCGGTGCTGGTCAACGTCTTCGTGCCGCGGGAGAGCCTCACCTACGCCGGCGGCATGGTGGAGATCTTCACCGGCATGGCGCAGTACTTCCAGCTGTCGGAGGCGCTGGTCGGCCGGGCGGTCGGGGTGGTGCTGTTCATCGCCATGTTCGGCTCCATGATGATGTGGACCTCGGCGCCGGTGAAGATCCACTTCTCCGAGATCCCTCAGGGCGTCTATGGCGACAAGACCACCCAGCTCAACGAGCACGGGGTGCCGGTGCGCGCCGCCTGGTGGCAGTTTGTGTTCGTGTTCGTGATGCTGGTGGTGAACGGCTTCGGCTCCGAGTCGGTGCAGCAGATGATGAACACCGCCATCAATCTCACCGCCGGTACCGCCATGCTGCCGCCGATCTTCATCATGGTGGCCTACTTTGTGTTCCGCTGGAAACACGACGAGACCCCGCGGGACTTCCGTATGGGGTCGCGCACCTTCGGCATGGCGGTGGTGTCGGTGCTGATCCTCATCTTCGTGGTGAGCATGAGCGCCTCCGCCTTCCCGGCCGGGGTGGATCTGGTGCGCGCCTTCTTCATCAACGTCTTCATGACGGCGGTGTTCTCGGCCATCGCCTACTGGTGGATCTCCCGCTTCGAGCGGCGGCAGGCCCGCAAGGGCGGGGCGACCAAAGGCAAGGTCGACACCCTGGCCAAACAGAGCTGATGACATCACGACTTGTCGTGCAACGGGTGGCCCAGGCCACCCGTTTTTTATGCCTTATCGTCCGTGGGGCCCGGTTTATTGTTCAATTTCACACCAGCATGGTGCAAAGACGTTTAATTTTCTTAAACACCTGAGGCTGTCGCTCAACTTTGCAGCACCCATTTCTCGGGGTAAGCTGGGGACTCGTTGCAACGGGAGCTGTCAAACAGCTCCTGTTGTCTTTCCTGTCGTCCCCTCCCGAACGCCTCGGCGGAGCGGGATGCGCTTTCGTTGGAGACTCTCCGTGCGTCTGGAGCCCTTTACCTCTGTGCTGATTCTGGTGGTGGCCCTGGCCTCCTTCTTCCCCTGCGAGGGCCAGGTGGCCGTCTGGTTCGCGCTGCTGACCAAGCTGGCGGTGGCGCTGCTCTTCTTCATGCATGGCGCCAAGCTGTCGCGCCAGAACCTGCTGGCGGGGCTCGGCCACTGGCGGCTCCACCTGGTGGTGATGGCCAGCACCTTCCTGCTGTTCCCGCTGCTGGGGCTCTTGCTCACCCCGCTGGTGCCCCAGTGGCTGAGCCCGGCCATCTATCTGGGCTTCCTCTATCTGTGCGCCCTGCCCGCGACAGTGCAGTCGGCCATCGCCTTCACCTCCATGGCGGGGGGCAATGTGTCGGCGGCGGTGTGTAGCGCCTCGGCTTCCAGCATTCTCGGCATCTTCCTCTCGCCTGTGCTGGTGGGGCTGATGATCAATGTTCAGGGGGAGGGGGTCGACACCTGGCACTCCATTCAGGCCATCATGGTGCAGCTGATGCTGCCCTTCGTGGTGGGCCACCTGTCGCGCCCCCTCATCGGCCGCTGGGTCGACAGCCATCGCCCCCTCATCGGCAAGCTGGATCAGAGCTCCATACTGCTGGTGGTCTATGTGGCCTTCAGCGAGGCCGTGGTGCAGGGGATCTGGCATCAGGTAGGTTGGTATGACTTGGCCAGCATAGTGCTGCTGAGCTGCGTGCTGCTGGCACTGGTGCTGGCTTGGAACGTCTGGATCAGCCGCCGCCTCAGGTTCGAGCGGGCGGACGAGATCACCATCGTCTTCTGCGGCTCCAAGAAGAGCCTGGCAAACGGGGTGCCCATGGCCAACGTCATGTTCCCCGCCGCCAGCGTCGGGGTCATGGTGCTGCCGCTGATGATCTTCCACCAGATCCAGCTGATGGTGTGCGCCGTGCTGGCCCGCCGCTATCGCGAGCAGGAGCCCCTGCCCCAGGTCCAGGAGGGATAAGCCTTTGGGCAAAAAGAGAGGGAGGCCATGGGCCTCCCTCTTTGCATTCCCCGGCTGGGCGCCCTCAGCGTTTGCGCCAGACGGTGAGCTGGGCCACCGTGTGCTGGTGCTTGCGGGCGGTTTCGCGGATGACGAAGGGCACGTCTCTCGGCGGGCACAGCTCCTCGAACTCCGCCGCCAGCAGCCGTTGCAGCGCCTGATGGGTGGAGAGGGCCTCGCCGTTTTCCCGGATGCCGCCGAGCCAGTTCGCCTTGGGGGTGTAGTCGGTCAGCCAGGTGTAGGGGCTGGTGAGCACCAGCAGGCCGCCGCTGCGCAGTCTGGGAGCAATGTCCCGCAGGAAGCGGGCGGGCTCCCGCAGCCGGTCGATCAGGTTGGAGGCGAGCACCAGATCGTAGTGATCGTACTTGGGCTTGAGATTGCAGGCATCCCCCTGGCTGAAGTGGATGCGATCCGCTTGCGCAGGCCCGAGGTCGTGACTCGACAGCCGCGCCTCGCAATACTCCACCAGTTCCCCCTCCACCGGCATGGCGTAACGGAAGCTGTCCTGGCTGGCGAGGGCGAGGGCCACATCGATGAAGCGGGCCGAGTAGTCGACCCCGTCCACGTGCTGGAAGTGGCGGGCCAGCTCGAAACTGGCGCGGCCGGTGGCGCAGCCGATGTCCAGCGCCCGCTGGTGGCGGCTGCACAGCTCGCTGGCGAGGCTGGCCAGGGTGCTGGCGTAGTTGGCCACCCCGAAGTGGGTTGGGCCGTACTGGAAGTCGAGGTATTGCGCCACCAGGGCGTCGGTTTCATAAGGGTTCACTGTGATGGCTTCCTGATAGCGTGAGACCAGATAGCGGAAGCCCGCATGCTGGAAGAAGTGGCGACGGAAGGCGTAGCGGGACGACTTGAGCGCCTCGTTACCTGTGCTTATCCAGCTGCCGCCCTTGATGAGGCTGTGCTTGCCATCGAAGGTGGGGGTGGAGAAGTCATCGTAGAGCGGGTGCACCTTGAACCCCTCGAAGCCGTCGATGGCGGTGCTGGTCCACTGCCAGGCGTTGCCCACCAGATCGAAGAAGTCGCCCTGGGGGCAGGCATCCACCGGGCAGGAGGAGGCGAAGCGGGCCAGGTTGATATTGCCGGGGGCTCCCAGCCAGTCCGGCTGATCCCCGGGTACCTGCTCGCGCAGCAGCATCCATTCCCCCTCGCTCGGCAGCTGTATGGGCAGGCCGGTCTGGGCCGCTTTCCAGCGGCAGAAGGCGGCCGCCTCCAGCTGATTGACTTCGGCGGGCCAATCCCAGGGCAGGGAGATCTGCCCGGTCATCAGCCGCAGTTGCAGTTGCTCGGGTTCGTTGGGGTCGCCGACCCAGAAGCTGGGCATGCGCGCCTTGGCATACTGGCACCAGCCCCAGCCCTCGTCGTCCCACCAGGCCCGGGTCTCATAGCCGCCCGCCTGCACGAAGGGGAAGTACTCGGCGTTGCTCACCAGCATGCGGCTGGCCTGGAAGGGGGCCAGCTCTATGTGGCGCTCGCCATATTCGTTGTCCCAGCCGTAGGTGGCGTCCTGCTTGCCGAGGCGCACTCGACCCCCCGCCACCGGCAGCAGGCTGTTGGCGGGCACCTGGTCGCGTCTGTGGCGGGCCTGGGTACAGGCGGGCCAATAGGGCTGCGGCTGCACCCAGGCCAGGGGCAGCTGGCGGATCAGCACGCTGGAGGTCTCCAGGTGGATGCGCTCGTGCTCTATCCCCATCAGGATGACCCAGGCCGGGCTCTGCCAGTCGATGGGCAGTGCGATCGGCATACGCTCGATGAAATCACACACCAGGGCACGCACGCGGCCACGGTAGGCGCGCAGTTCGGCCACCGCAGGCCAGTCGTAGTGGGTCTCGTCCAGATCGTCCCAGCTCATCTCGTCCACGCCGATGGCCACCATGGCCTCGATGCGGGGATCGAGGCGCCGGTCGATGAGGTTGGCCGCCAGCAGCTTGTTGACGAAGAAGGCGGCGGTGTGGCCGTAGTAGAAGATGAGGGGGTGGCGCAGGGGGATCGCCTTGTTGAACCAGGCCCGCTCATCGGCCAGGCAGTCGAACAGGCTGTCGTAGAGATCGAAGGTCTGACAGAAGTAGTCGAGCAGCTCGCGGCGCTTGTGCTCGGGATCGTCGCCGCCGAGCAGCGGGGTGCGGGTCGTGGCTGGCAGGCCCTCTGGGTTGGCGAATGGATGGCTGACTTGGGTCACGCTCTGACTCCTTGTTGGCAGTGACAAATGCACGTGGAGAGCTCTATACGCACAAGGTATCACTATTGGCTCAACAGACCGGGGCGGCAACCAAAAACTGTCGGTACTTGTTGTCATGGCGGCTACTCGTCAGGTAGGTGAATTCCCATTTGGGTATGGCCAATTTCACCACTATATAGTCAGAATGGCGCGTTACAGCCTGATGGCTCTGGCAATTAAAATAATAAAAAAACATAAAAATCATGCAGTTGAGATTATGGCATGAGGATTGCCATCTTGATTCCCGGATGAGTACAGACAGGCCGGACAGGGCCATCAACAAGGAGAGAGAAATGAAGTGGATGCTGGGAGTGATGCTGGCCCTGGGGCTCGGTGGTTGCAGCAAGTTGGATTATACCAAGGTGAGCGGTGACGGCGCCGTCATCGAGCAGCGCCACCCCCTGGGTCAGCAGGTGACCCGGGTGCTGGCCGGGGTGCCCGCCAACATCCATCTGGTGGCGGGGGCGGCGAGCGGCATCCACATCCGGGGGCAGGGGAACCTGCTGCCCTACCTGGAGCTGACCGAGAAGGGCGACAAGCTTGAGATAGAGGTGAAGGAGGGTTACCGGCTCGATCCCCCCGAGCCCATCGATATCACCATCACCCTGCCCAAGGTGGAAGAGCTGGCGCTGGCGGGCCTGGCTCGCGGCGATCTGAGCGGTTTTTCGGGAGACGAGCTGGTACTGTCGGTGGCCGGCCTGGGGGATATAGTCGCCAGCCAGCTGGCACTGGATCGACTGGAGGGCAATATTGCCGGTGCGGGCAGCCTGGATCTGGGGGAGGGCTCGGCCAGGGAAGTGGAGCTCAACATCGCCGGTGCCGGTGGCGTGTCGGGCGCGCAGTTCAAAGGAGAGGAGGTCGAGGTCAATATCGCCGGCAGTGGCGACGTAGCAGTGAATGCCAGCGAGTTGCTGAAGGTCGGCATCGCCGGCTCCGGCTCGGTCAGCTATCTGGGCAACCCCAGGCTGGAGAGCGAGATCGCAGGGTCCGGCGCCATCTCCCGTGCAGGAAGCTGAGTATCCGGCGCGATTACAGCTAAATAACAGGCCCATGCAGGGCCTGTTTTGTTATCCATGGTCGCGCTGCTTTCTCTCACTCGAGAGGCAGCGCGAGGCGCAGATCCGCGTTGAGCCGCATCAGCAGCCACTGCATGCCGGCGAGGTGCTGGTGGTCGTGGCTGACGAGCAGGCGCACCAGACCGTCCAGGGTCACCTCGCCATAGTCGCCATAGCGGGCGCGCCGCGCCCAGGCGCTGGAGGGCAGCGCCTTGAGCCAGTCCACTGTCTGCAAGCGGGCGGTGCGAAAGCGGTCCAGCTGCACCGCTGTATCCTGCAACGGGTACTGGTTGTCTCGCGCCAGTTGATAGCCATCGAGGGAGGCCAGCGCGGGCAGGCTCTCTTCCAGGGTACGGCGAAAGCGCAGCTGATAGCCCTGGGTCTCTATGTCCAGCAGGTGGCAGAGGTGCCCCCGGGCGCTGAAGCGCTCGGCGGGGGTCCCGGCCCAGTTGGCGGGTTCCCAGTCCAGCTGGTCGGCGGGCACCTGTGCCAGCAGTCGTTCGAACTGGTCCGGCATGGCCAGCAGCGTGGTGAAGATCGTCATCCTTGTCTCCCTGTTCCCTTGTTTATGGCCGCCCGCTGATGAGGGGCGGGCGATCATGGGGGGCCTGTCTGGCCCCTGGTCAGCCCTGGGCCGGCTCACCGAGGTGGCTGGCGTGAAAGCGCAGGTGTTCCTCGATGAAGCTCGCCACGAAGTAGTAGCTGTGGTCATAGCCGGCATGGCGATGGAGCGCCAGGGGCCACTCCTTGGCGGTCGCAATCTCGGCCAGGGCGTCTATGCCGAGTTGCTCTGCCAGGAAGGGATCGTCCAGTCCCACGTCTACCCGGGTCGGCAGGGGCTGGCTGTCGTGGTGACGCAGCAGCTGGCAGGCGTCCCACTCCTGCCACAGCAGCGGATTGTTGCCGAGGTAGGCGCCGAGGGCCTTCTGGCCCCAGGGGGCGCGGCTCGGGTGGCTGATGGGGCTGAAGGCCGACACCGAGCGGTAGCGGCCGGGTTCGCGCAACGCGGCGATCAGGGCCCCGTGGCCCCCCATGGAGTGGCCGCTGATGGCGCGCCTGGTGGAGACCGGGAAGTGGGTCTCGATGAGCTCGGGCAGCTCCCGGGTGACGTAGTCATACATCTGGTAGTGATCCCGCCAGGGGTGCTGGGTGGCGTTGACATAGAAGCCAGCCCCCATGCCGAGATCGTAACCGGGATCGTCCGGTACCCCTTCGCCGCGCGGGCTGGTGTCCGGCGCCACCAGGGCGATGCCTAGCTCGGCGGCGATGCGCTGGGCCCCCGCCTTCTGCATGAAGTTCTCGTCGGTGCAGGTGAGGCCGGAGAGCCAGTAGAGCACGGGCACCTTCTGGCCGGTGAGGGCCTGGGGCGGCAGGTAGATGGCGAAGCGCATCTCGCAGCCCTGCACTGTGGAGCTGTGGCGGTACTGCTTGTGCCAGCCACCGAAGCTTTTGTTGCTGCTGATAATGTCCAGATTCATCGAAGGACTCCTCTGCCCCGCCCATTCATCGATGGGCGGGGCTGTGATGGGATCAGTAGTGGATGACGGTGCGGATGCTCTTGCCTTCGTGCATCAGATCGAAGGCCTCGTTGATCTGCTCCAGCGGCATGGTGTGGGTGATGAAGTCGTCCAGCCGGAACTCACCCTGCATGTAGCGCTGCACGTAGCTCGGCAATTCGCTGCGACCACGCACGCCGCCGAAGGCGCTGCCGCGCCAGACCCGGCCGGTGACCAGCTGGAACGGACGGGTGCTGATCTCCTGACCGGCACCGGCCACCCCTATGATGACCGACTCGCCCCAGCCCTTGTGGCAGCACTCGAGCGCGGCGCGCATCACCTTGACGTTGCCGATGCACTCGAAGGAGAAGTCGACGCCGCCGTCGGTCATCTCGACGATCACCTCCTGGATGGGCTTGTCGTAATCGTTCGGGTTGATGCAGTCGGTGGCGCCGAGCTTGCGGGCCAACTCGAACTTGCTCTCGTTGATGTCGATGGCGATGATGCGGCCGGCCTTGGCCAGGCGGGCACCGATCACGGCGGAGAGACCTATGCCCCCCAGCCCGAAGATGGCGACGCTCTCACCCTCTTTGACCTTGGCGGTGTTCATCACGGCGCCTATGCCGGTGGTGACGCCGCAGCCGAGCAGGCAGACCTCTTCCAGCGGGGCGGCCGGGTCCACCTTGGCGATGGAGATCTCGGGCAGCACAGTGTATTCGCTGAAGGTGGAGGTGCCCATGTAGTGATAGATGGGCTGGCCATCCTTGGAGAAGCGGGTGGTGCCGTCCGGCATCAGACCCTTGCCCTGGGTGGCGCGGATCTTCTGGCACAGGTTGGTCTTGCCGGACTTGCAGAACTTGCACTCGCCGCATTCCGGGGTGTAGAGCGGGATCACGTGATCCCCCACCTTGACGCTGGTGACGCCCTCGCCGACGGACTCGACTATGCCGCCCCCCTCATGGCCCAGGATGCAGGGGAAGACACCTTCCGGATCTTCGCCGGACAGGGTGAAGGCATCGGTGTGGCAGACGCCGGTGGCAACGATCCGCACCCGCACCTCGCCGGCCTGGGGTGGCATGACCTCCACCTCTTCGATGGAGAGGGGCTGACCCGGGCCCCAGGCGATGGCGGCCTTGCACTTGATGCTTTGAACCTGTGCCATGGATGATGTCCTTATGGTGGAGAGTTGAACGGAAATGAGTTCGGACAATCAGTGTAGTTTCCCATCGATTTGGTGATAATAAGGCGAAATATCAAATCACTTTTACACATAGGTAATAATGTTCGGCTGGGAAGGGATCTGTGAGTTTGTCAGCGTGGCGGAGCAGGGGGGCTTCACCCCGGCGGCGCGCAAGCTGGGGGTCTCGGTGGCTCAGGTCAGCCGTCAGGTGGCGCAGCTGGAAGACCGGCTGCAGGCCAAGCTGCTGCTGCGCACCACTCGTCAGGTGCGGCTCACCGAGCTCGGGGAGATCTACTTTCGCCACTGCCGCCAGTTGCTGGACAACCTCTACGAGGCCGAGCTGGCCCTGGGTCGCCATCAGGCGGTGCCGCAGGGGACGTTGCGCATCACGGCTCCAGTCTCCTACGGCGAAAGCCGCATCGCGCCGCTGGTGAACGACTTCATGGTGCGCTTCCCCCAGCTGGAGGTGACCCTCAACCTCACCAACCAGTTGCTGGATCTGGTGCACGAGGGGTTCGATCTGGCGATCCGCCTCGGCCACCTCAAGGACTCGACCCTGGTGGCGCGCAAGCTGGCACAACGGGTGCCCTATGTGTGCGCCTCCCCCGCCTATACCGCCCGCCACGGCATGCCCAACAGCCTCTCGGAGCTGGCCCGCCACCACTGTCTGGTGGGCAATGGCGACGAGTGGCACTTCACTCTGGACGGTAAACCCCACAGCGTGCGGGTGCGCGGCCTGCTGCAGTGCAACAGCGGGCACGCCCTGCTGGACGCGGCACTCAAGGGGATAGGCATCATCCAGCTGCCGGACTACTACGTGAGCGACCACCTCGCCCGGGGGGAGCTTATCGAACTGCTGCCGGAGCTGCGGGCGCCGCAGGAGGGGATCTGGGCCCTCTATCCCCATAACCGCCACCTCTCCCCCAAGGTGCGGCTGCTGGTGGACTATCTGGCCGAGCGGCTGAGCGATCCCGCCCAACCCGTGCTGGTGCGGCCCATCGGTTGATGGGGGGCGATACAGGTATAAGAAAGGCGCTGTCCCAATTACGTGTTGAAAGGCTAACCTTGAAATAGGTCATCCCCCTGAAGGCCACCATCATGGATACCCAAGCCTTTCAACATCTACTGTCTCTCTTCCCACTGCTCACCTTGCGCCAGCGTCGTCTTGCACAACATGAACTCACAACTCCCCATCCCATCACCTCGCTGGCCGCTCAACTCCCCGCTTGCCGATGTTGCCCCCACTGTCAGGCCGAGGCCGCCCAATTGGCCCCTTGGGGCTGGAGTCGAGGTC
>NZ_JAKZFK010000052.1:0-15132 GCF_022549315.1 Aeromonas sp. MR16
CCTCCTCATCCGGTGCAGCACATATCCCACCAGCATGCCGGCCAGGGCCGAGACAATGATGGTGTAGACCTCCGCCAGTAGCCCTATCTTCAGCCAGCTCATGATTACCTCCTCATCCGGTGCAGCAGGTAGCCCACCAGCATGCCGGCCAGGGCCGAGATGATGATGTAGACCTCCGCCAGCAGCGGCTTGGTGAGCAGGGCCGTGCCGCCGCTCACCAGGGTCGCCGCCACCATGGGCAGGTTCTTCATCGCCGGGATCGTCATGGCGATGAAGGTCGCCGCGATGGCAAAGTCCAGCCCCATGTGATCCAGCCCCTCGATGTACTGGCCGGCGGCGATGCCGAGCAGGGTCGCAAGATTCCAGAACAGATAGAACACGAAGCCCGCGATCAGCGCGTAGGCGGGATTGAAGGCGCCGCTGCGCTCCCTGTCTTTGAGCGCCACCGCGAACATCTCGTCGGTCAGGAAGAAGGCCAGGCTCGCGCGCCAGCGCAGGGAGAGCGGCAAGACATCGCGGCGGAAGGTGAAGCCGTACAGCAGGTGCTGGGAGGTGATAACGAAGGTGGAGCCGATGATGGGCAACAGCGGCGTACCCGCGCCGAACAGGGTGGTGGCCGAGAGCTGGGCCGCGCCGGCATAGACCAGCAGCGACATCAGCTGGGCCTGGAGAGGGCTCAAGCCCACCTGCAGCGCCAGGGCACCACACAGGATCCCCCAGGGGATCACCGAGACGGAGAGCGGGAGAATATCGAGGGAGGCACGCCACCAGAGCGCGCCCGTACTCTCGACCCCGGCTTGCTGGGGGCGAGTTTGCAAAGTCATGAGGTCATCCTTGTCCTGTCAACGAGAACGGAAAAACCTAACACAGCACCTGGCCAGATGCCATGCCGTCGTCAGGCGATTCACGCAATGACAGCAAGGGGAGATGACAGGCCCGCCCCTGCATGGCGATGCGGGGACGGGCCTGAGCAGGGGATCTCGAGGATCAGGGTTCGATGACGATGGGGGTGCCGGGTTCGATGGCGCTCCACACCTCATCCAGATCGTGGTTCAGCATGGCGATGCAGCCATTGGTCCAGTTGGACGGCTGCAGACGGCGGTTGCCGATGTCGTTACGCTGACCATGGATCATGATCATGCCACCCGGATTGACTCCCTTCTCGTTGGCCGACTTGATGTCGTCCAGGTTCGGGTAGTTGATGTGGATGGCCTTGTAATAACCGGAGTTGGTCTTCTTGTAGTCGAGGGTGTAGCGCCCTTCCGGCGTACGCTGATCCCCTTCCCGCTGCTTGTGTCCCATGGGGGCCGGGCCCAGGGCGATCCAGTAGCGTTTGACCTCCTTGCCATCCTTCATCAGGGTCAGGCTATAGGTCGACTTCTTGACCACCACCATGTCCGCAGACAGGGTCGCAAAACTTAAGGCGGGCCACAGCCCCAGCAAACACAACAATACGGCTTTCATTCCATCCCTCGACAAGCCTTCAGGGCTTTATTGTTAGCAAATCATCTGAATGTCGCCACTCTCTGGTGGCGAGCGAGCGCCATGATATGGGATCGCCATCAATACTCAATATATCCAGAGAAACATATCTGAAGCCAGCCTCACGAAGGGGATTGAGCCCCTCCACCCCGGCCCCATCAATTGATAATGGAAACAGTTATATAGCCGATTTCTGCGGCTGGCGCTCACCATCAGGATCGGCGAAGATGCCCACTTTGCCCTCCTCCAGGATCCCGCCTCATGCGACCACTGCGCCTGTTCTTGCTCTTGCTCCCCGCCCTGCTGTGGCTACCGCAGACGCTGGCCGCCCCGCTTCAATTGCAAGGCGAGACCCTGAGCTATCTCATCGACCCCGACACCCTGGCCATCTCGGTCAACGGGGTGCAGGTCAGCGCGGGACAGAGCGCCCGCCAGGTCGATCGGCTGCAACAGGATGAACAACAGGCCAGCTGGCAGTGGCCGGCCCAGGAGACCCGGGTCGAGGTGCGGCTGGACGGGGAGGACCTGCTGCTGACCCTGATCAGCAGCGGCCCTCGCCAGCTCAGTTGGTACAGCCTGCCGAAGAACCAGACCCACCTCTCCATGGCGTTCGGTGAGGGCAGCCGCTTCTCGGTGCGTGACAGCGACTGGCTCGGCTACATAGGAGACGAGCTGACCGAGCTCGATACCCACCATGATCTCAAGCTGCCCCTGTGGAGTCAGGACGCGGGCAAACGAACCTACAGCTGGATACTGCAGAGCCCCTACGACAACAAGCTCAGCTTCAGCCGCAAAGGGGGGCGCTTGCAGCTTGCCGCCAGCCACGAGTTCAACCACTTCAATCCCGCGCCGCTGGAAGTGCGCCTGAGCGTGGGGGATGACTGGCTGGCCGGGGCGCGCCGCTACCGGGAATGGCTGCAGGCCGAGGGAGCCTGGCAGTCCCTCGCGGACAAGTTCGCCCGCATCCCGGCGGGCCGTCGGCTGATCGGCGCCAGCCACCTCTATCTCTGGGGGGATGACCTGCTGGACCGGCAGGACGTGACCGACTGGCCCGGCCTGCAGGCCAAACTCATCCAGAAGCCGGAATGGCTCAAAACCTTCAACACCGAGGAGCGCGAGGCGCTGGCGGCCCCCAGTCCCCAGCCGTGGCAGCAGACGCTGATCATGGCGGGCCTCAACCGGCTGATTGAACGCCAGCTGCCGCTGCCGGCCCAGCAGGGCCCCGTCAGCCAGGGCAAGGTGCTGGCCCTGCGCCAGCAGTGGGTCAAGGGCCAGTTCGGCGAGCAGCTGGTGACCCGGGAGCGCTGGGGCCAGGGGCTGTCGCTGCCGGTGCTCGAGGCGCTGCAACAGGCGGGACTGCGCAAACTCTGGCTCGGCACACCCCAGTGGACGGCGGCCCTGCAGCAGGATCAGGCCCTCGCCGCCGCCAAGCGCCTCGGCTATCTGGTGGGCAGCTATGACTCCTACGACACCGCCATCCTCCCGGGCAGCAACGACAGCTGGCTCACCGCCCAGATCCCGCCGGAGCTTGGCAAGCGCTGCGCCATCGTCGAGGCCGACGGCAAGCCGAGACCGGGCTTTGGCGGCGAGGGCGTCTATCTCAACCCCGGCTGTACCCTGCCCTACGCCAAGAGCCGCATGAGCGAGCTGGCCAAGGCCAGCGGCATCAACAGCCTGTTCCTCGACGTCGATGGCACCGCCATGGCCTCCAGTGACTACAGCCCGGCCCACCAGCAGGGCAGCGCGGCCATGGTCGCCGCCCGCAACGCCCGCATGGGCTGGGTCGGGGAGCGGCTCGGGCTGGTGCTGGGCTCGGAGGACGGCAACGCCCTCACCAACAAGCCGCTGATGTTTGCCCACGGCGTCCAGAGCTGGGGCTTCGGCTGGACCGACGCCGCCATGCGCAAGCAGCCCAAGTCCCCCTACTACCTCGGCAAATGGTGGCCAGACGAGACGCCCCAGGTCTTCTTCCAGCCCGCCCGGCTCAAGCCCCGCTACCTCAAAACCGTGTTCAACCCGACAGACAGGCTGCCGCTCTACCAAGCGGTGTTCCACGATTCGGTGATCAACAGCCACCACTGGCTGCTGGACAACCTCAAGTTCCCCGCCATCCGGGAGGAGCGCGCCCTGCTCGGCCTGCTCTACAACACCCCTCCTCTGGTCAACCTGAGCCGCAGCACCCTCGCCAGCCGCCTGCCTGAGCTGGTCAGACTGGATGCCCAGTTCGGGCCCCTGCACGAGGCGCTGTGGGACAAGGCGCTGGTGGGCTTCCGCTGGCGGGACGGGGCGGGGCGGGTGCAGGAGACCCGCTTCTCCGACGGCAGCCGGCTGGTGGCAAACTTCGGCAACAGCAGCATCCAGATCGATGGTCACAAGCTGCCGGGCAGGCAGTTGCTGGTGGCCCTCAAGGACAAGCCCGTCACCCTGTTGAAGATCTGAGCGCCCCAAAATGAAAGAGCCCTGCCAACTGGCAGGGCTCTTCGTTTGCAGGATGGTTCAGACTGCCACAGCGGACTCGGCCCCATAGTGGCGGCGGATCCAGGCCTCGAAGTCCGCCAGCATGCGCGCCTCGGATTCGCTGTTGTCGGCGATGAGCTCGGCGCCGTGCACGACCCGGATCCTGGCATTGAGCGGGGTGCCGTCACCGGCGAGGGGTCGCTGGCCCGCGGCCGCCATGCAGGCTGTGGCCGTCGCCCAGGCTTCGGCCACGCTCTGGTTGCACGCCCGGGCCAGGGGTCCGGCGCTGAAGCCCTCGCCGGTGAGGCTCTGCAGCGTCTGATCATGGGTCATACCGTTGCCCGGCCCCCAGTAGTGGGCGGCGAGATCCGGGCCTATGCGCGGGTTGTCGGTGAGGTAGCCGTCCCGGCGCAGGAAGTAGGCGCGGGTCTGCTCCACCGCCATCAGCGCCAGCAAGTAGCCGTGATAGGCACAGGCCGATTCCTGATTGAGCAGGTGCGGGATGGCCAGCAGCGGGCGGGGGCTCTCCACCCCCAGGATCTTGCGCTCCCACCGACGGGCCAGCGCCAGCACGGCGGCCGGGGTGCGCTCGGCCTCGTCCATGGCGTAGAGATCCCGCTCGAAGTAGGCCACCAGCGCAATCTGGCGCTCGTTGAAGGCCCGGAACGGCTGGCGGGCCTCGAGCATGGCCTGGATCAGTGCGTCAGGAATTTCCTCCCCCGCGGCGTTCCTGGCGTAGCGCTTGAGCCAGTCCGCATCGTCCAGCAGGCTGTCGCAGAACATGGACTGGGTCTCGGCATAGGCCATGGAGGTAGGCGGAAACTCCTGGGAGAAGCAGGGCGCGTTGCCGGTGACGTTGGCAAAATGCGCCGCATGGCCCCCCTCGTGGAACAGGGTGTTGAGACCGCTCCAGCCGCTGCCGACCTGGGCCGGATCCGCCAGGCTGGTGAAGTTGACCACGGCGGGCACCCACTGACCCTCCTGCCAGAAACTCGGCACAGGGCCGTGGCAGAAGCCGTTCTCATATTTCCCCTCCCGGGTCAGCAGATCCAGGGTCAGGGTCGCGTCTCGGTACTGGATGCCGAGCCGGCGGAAGCTCTCGACCCAATCCTTCAGCGCGCGCGCGAACGGCACATAGGGATCGAGCTGGCGGGTCACGTCGCCACTGACGCTGTAGCGCAGGTTGTGGGGCAGGAGCGCCGCCTCCCCCTTGGCCGCTTTCAACTCGGCCAGACTCTGGTGCAGGCGCAGCTCGGTGCGGGCGATGAAATCATCGAGCACGGCGAACAGCTGCTCCGGGCTCATCTGCTCGTTCTTGCGCACCTTGTACTCGAAGTAGTCCCGATAGCCCATGGCGCGGGCGAAGCGGTTGCGAAGCGCCACCACCTCGAGGAAGCCGTTGTCCACCACCCACTGCTCCAGGGTATGGAACATGGCGATGGCGCTCTGACGTACCGGCTCGCTCGCACTGGCGGCCAGCGCCGTGCTGGCGGCGGGCAGGCTGCCGACCACCGTCTGGCCCTGCTCGTCCAGCAGGCTGAGCTTGAGCTCCCGACGGCGGGCAAAGAGCGCCGCCTCGGCGGCCACCAGCTCGTCCATCAGAGCGGCGGCGGCTGGATCCTCGATCACGTTGCATTCGAAGAAGGCTACCCAGCCAGCCAGGCCGCGCTTGAGCTCGGTCTCTTCGGCCTGAGCCTGCATCTCGCGCAGCACCGGCAGCCGGGCCGGGTTGGCACAAAACGTCTTGTAGGCCTGTTCGGCGGCGGTAAAACCCGCCTGATCGTCGCTGGTGCCCATGTAGGTGGACCAGAACAAGTCCTCCTTGCGCCTGTGCACCTGCAGATAGTCGGCGTTGAGCTGGTTCAGGTAGTTCCTGGCAATGGAAGTCATAAGGTCCCTCTTGTTATCGGTGGCGGCTGAGCCGCTTTGCCTTGTGATGATGCCCGGCCGTGGCCGGACAAGGGGCGCCGGGATGCGCCTCACCACGCTATCAAAAGCCGTTATCCATGTCTGTAGCACCGGCGACCCTGACCAGGCCCTGTCTCACGAGGTCTTGCTCACCGGCAATAAACAATGCATTAGATTTGCATGTTAATTAAGCGAAAGGGGGGCATCCGCCCAAAGTGGGCCATCCAATAGCCATTTAAAAACAGAAAGTTAAGTATTGGCTCTACTCCGACGAGATCAAGCTGTAAAGATTTACACTTAATAATTTAATCAAAATAAGACATGATGGCACCGCGTCGTCAAACGCGACGCAATGACCCTATATGTAGTCATTTGGCAAACTGGTTGAAAGGCCAGGACGCAAAGCCTCCGGTCTAAAGACGTCTCGTCCAGGATAGCGGGGTTGCAGCACCGTATTTCGGGGAAGGCCCCAGCCAACTTGACTGCCCACATCTGTCGAACAGAGGAATGTATGGCAGCAAAAACTCAACTCAATCACCTCGCGGCGGCGCTCGCGCTGCTGGCCAGCGGCGGCGTACTCGCCCATGGCTATATCAATCAGCCGGAGGCACGCAACTATCTGTGCAAGACCGGCGGCAACAGCCAGTGTGGCGCCGTCCAGTGGGAGCCCCAGAGCCTGGAGGCGCCGTCCGGCTTCCCCAATGGCGGCCCCGCCGACGGTCAGATCGCCTCGGCCGGCCACCCGCAATTCGGTGAGCTCGACGTTCAGACCAGCGATCGCTGGACCAAGCGCCCGGTGCAGGCAGGACCCTTCGCCATCAGCTGGAGCTTCACCGCCAACCACGTGACCCGCAACTGGCGTTACTACCTCACCAAGCAGGATTGGAACCCGAACCAGCCGCTGACCCGGGACTCCTTCGATCTGAACCCCTTCTGCGTCATCGACGGGGGCATGGTACAACCACCCAAGCAGGTCACCCACAACTGCACCCTGCCGGCCCGCACCGGCTATCAGGTGATCCTGGGAGTCTGGGAGGTGGGTGATACCGCCAACAGCTTCTACAACATGATCGATGCCCAGTTCGATGGTGGCACCCAGCCGCCGCTGACCTGGAGCCAGGGCGGGACCATCTACCCCTCCACCGATCTGGTGGCCGGCGACAAGGCCAAGACCCGGGTGTTCGACGCCAACGGCGAACGCACCGATCTGCAGACGGTGCTGACCATCGGCTCCTCCGAGCAGGGTCAGAAGAACAACTGGGCCCACGATCTGGCCGCCAAGATCAATACCGAGCAGAGCCAGATCCGTGCCGGCCAGCAGGGCACCGATGGCCAGTTCAACCCGGTTTACGGGCAGAACCCCATCTACCTTAAGGCGGGCAGCAACCTGCAACGGGTCGAGGTCCAGCTCGAGCAGCAGCAGCCTCCGGTGAACGACAGCATCAGCGTGAGCGGCCTGGAAAGCGAATACCTGCTCGACAACGGCAAGGTCACCCTGGCCTTCAGCGTCACGGCCCAGGGGGATCTCGCGGTCACCAACACCCTGTATGACCATGGCGGTGCCGCCAAGGGACAGACCAGTGCCGACATCAAGGACAGCAGCCAGAGCTTCACCATGGCGGTCAGCGGCCTGAGCGCGGGTCACCACCAGCTGGTGATCGAAGGCAAGCCAAAGGCAGGCGGTGCCTCCCTGCAGCAAACCCTGGACCTGATGTTCAAGGATCCGGCCAGCGGCGGCGACTACCAGTACCGCTTCCCGGAGGGGTTGAAGTCCTATGTGGCCGGCACCAAGGTGTTGCAGCCCAAGAACGGCAAGACGTATCAGTGCAAGCCCTACCCCTACAGCGGCTGGTGCACCATCTGGACGAGCTCGGCCACCCAGTATGAGCCCGGTGTGGGCACCAACTGGCAGGATGCCTGGACAGCCCTGAACTGAGCTCGCAACTCCTGAACAGAAGAGGCCCGAGCGGCCTCTTTTTTTGTGCCTGTTATCCGGGATCCCGGTGCCTTGAGCACCGCGAGCGCCCCTGTCGGACAAACACTATGACGCAACACTACTATGACCCCCTGAGTCGCCTGCTGCACTGGCTGATGGCCGTCGTCATTCTCTACGCCACCCTGGCCGGCTATCTGATGCACCTGGTGATCGACAGTCACCCCCGGTTGTTCCAGTTTCTGTCGGTGCTGAACATGTCGATGGCCACCCTGATAGCCCCACTCTTCCTGCTGCGCTGGGGCTGGCAACATCTGAGGGCTCCCCTGCCCGAGAATGGTGCCAACCATCATCACGGATGGGTCAAGCTGGCTCATGCCCTGCTCTACGGGCTGATGTTCGTCGTGCTGCTGAGCGGCTTCCTGATGCTGGAGCAGGATTACTCCCTGTTCTGGCTCTACCCGATCGCCAATCCGATCGACAACCCCGAGGTCAATGCCTTCTTTTTTCGTGTTCACCGCCTCGCTTGCCTGTCGCTGGCCACCCTGGTCATGCTGCACGTGGTAGCGGCCCTGTACCACCACAGGATCAAGGGCGATCGCACCCTCTACCGCATGCTGGGGCCCCACACCGGCAAATAGGCCGACGGCGTCTCGTAGCGGAGACAGGCTTTCCATCGATGGCTGACAAACAAACAGGGAGCCATATGCTCCCTGTTTTCTCATCTCGCGGCAGGCATCAGATCTGGTAATCGAGCTGCGGTTCGTTTCCCATGGCCCGCGCCTGAATATCCGCCAGCGCCAGCTCTGGGTTGCACAGCTGGATGAACTGCCAGGCAAAGTTGTGCTGGAACTGCCCCTGCTTGAGGCCGATCCAGGCGGTGTGGGGCGCAAACAGCCGGCTACCGTCGAGCTGCACCAGCCCCTTGTCGCGCTGGGCGTCGAACGCCATGTCCGCCAGTATGCCGACCCCCATCTCCAGCTCGACATAGGTCTTGATGACGTCTGAATCCTGGGCGGTCAGCAGGATCTGCGGCGCTATCCCCGCCTCGGCGAAGGCCTCGTCCACCCGCGCCCGGCCGGTCAGACCCGATTGATAGGTGACGATGGGCCAGTGCGCCAACGCCGCCAGGGTCAGATCCCGCTCGGCGGTCAGGGGATGCTGCTCGGGCACCACTATGTTGTGGTGCCAGCGGTAATAGGGGAAGGCCACCACCCCTTCGCTGCGATCGAGCTGCTCGCTGCTGATGCCGATGTCCACCTCGCCGGTCTGCACCAACCGCACTATCTCCTCCGGGCTGCCCTGGCGCAGCTCCAGTTGCACCAGAGGAAACTGCTCGCGAAACGCCTTCACCACCCGTGGCAACGCGTAGCGCGCCTGGGTATGAGTGGTCGCCACCAACAGCCGGCCCGAGTCGCGGTTCGCGAAGGTGCTGGCCAGCTTTCGGATGTTGTTGGCATCCCCCAGGATGCGCTCGGCGATCACCAGCAGCTCTTTGCCCGGCTCCGTCATGCCGAGCAGGCGCTTGCCGTAGCGAATGAACAGCTCTAGCCCAAGCTCTTCCTCCAGCTCGCGAATATGGCGGCTGACCCCGGACTGGGAAGTAAAGAGGGCGTTGGCGACCTCGGTCAGGTTGTAGTCCCGCCGGGCCGCCTCACGAATAATGCGTAGTTGCTGAAAGTTCACGTCATCGCCTCCTGCGCTGACCGGCCGCGTGGGGTTGACCCCGCGGCCTTGTTATCTGTTTCAAGCCTGAACTCACTCGATGGATGCACAGCGCCCTAGATCTGGTAGTCCGGATAGAGCTGGGCCTGCCTGGCCACCAAGCGCACCCCTTGACCCGGCGTCAGCGCACGGGCCGCCTCTTTGCTCAATTCGACCTCATAGTGAGCCCCTTGGGTGTCACCTATGCCCCGCAGCTCGACCCGGATCCGCGGCCCCATGGGCAGCAGACGGGTGATGGTGGCGCTGATGCCGCCGATCGCCTCCGCCGGCAGAATATCCAGCTCGTGGGGACGCACATAGGCGATGGCCGCGCTGCCCTGAGCCAAGTGAGATGCCGCCGAGCCACCCAGTCGCTGTTCGCCGATGCCGAGCCCCTGCTCCGCCACCCGCCCGCGGAACAGGTTCACGCTGCCGAGGAAGCTGTGCACGAAGGAGCTGGCCGGCTGGTCATAGACCTCGGCCGGGGTGCCTATCTGCTCGACTCGACCGGCATTCATCAAGACGACTCTATCCGCCACCTCCAGCGCTTCCTCCTGATCGTGGGTCACGAACAGGCTGGTGACGTGCAGCTCGTCGTGCAATTCCCGCAGCCAGCGGCGCAACTCCTTGCGCACCTGGGCATCGAGGGCACCGAACGGCTCGTCCAGCAGCAGCACCTTGGGCTGCACCGCCAGGGCGCGAGCCAGGGCAACTCGCTGACGCTGGCCGCCGGAGAGCTGGGTCGGATAACGCTCGGCCACGTGGCTGAGCTGCACCAGATCCAGCAGCTCCTTGACCCGGGCGCGGATGGCGGCTTCGGCCGGGCGCTCGCTGCGCGGTTTGACCCGCAGGCCGAACGCCACGTTCTCGAACACCGTCATGTGGCGGAACAGGGCATAGTGCTGGAACACGAAGCCGACGTTGCGCTCACGCACGTGGAGCGCCGAGGCATCCTCCCCGCGGATGATGACGCTGCCGCTGTCGGCCTGCTCCAGCCCGGCGATGATCCGCAGCAGGGTGGTCTTGCCGCAGCCGGACGGGCCCAGCAGCGCGACCAACTCGCCGTCGTGAAAGTCGAGGTTGATGTCGGCAAGGGCCGCGAACTGATTGAAATGCTTATTGAGTTGTTGAACCTGAATGCTCATGGCTGCCTCGTTGAAACTGTGTAATCAGTGAGATTTGGTGGGCTGACCACGCAGCCGGGCTAACAGGGTTTCCCCCAGCAGGGTGAAGATCCCGAACAGGGCCAGCAGGCTGGCTACCGCGAAGGCGGCGCCAGTCTGGTACTCGTTGTAGAGGATCTCGATGTGCAGCGGCAGGGTATTGGTCTGGCCGCGAATATGGCCTGACACCACAGACACGGCGCCAAATTCCCCCACCGCCCGGGCGGTACAGAGCAGCAGGCCATACATCAGGCTCCAGCGAATGCCAGGCAGGGTGACCCGCCAGAACATCTGCAGCCCGCTCGCCCCCAGCATGATGGCGGCTTCTTCCTCTTCCGGTCCGCGCGCCTCCATCTGTGGCAGCAGCTCACGCACCACGAAGGGCACGGTGATGAAGGTAGTCGCCAGTATGATGCCCGGGGTGGCGAAGATGATCTTGATATCGTGCTCGCTCAGCCAGTCGCCAAACCAGCCGCGGCTACCGAACATCAGCACGAACATCAGCCCCGCGATGACAGGCGACACCGAGAACGGCAGATCGATGATGGTGATGAGCAGTTGTCGACCAGGGAAGCGGAAGCGGGCTATGGCCCAGGCGGCGGCTAGCCCGAACAGCAGGTTCAGCGGCACCGAGCAGAGGGTCACCAAGGCGGTGAGCCCGAGGGCGCTCAGGGCATCCGGCTCACTGATGGCGTGCCAGAAGAAGGTCAGACCCGGGGACAATGCCTGGATGAAGACGGTCGCCAGCGGCAGCAGCAGCAGGGCGGCGAACCAACCGAGGCCAAGGGTGATGAGCAGCCACTTGACCCAGACCGGCTCGCGGGTCACGGGTTGATGGGTCACTACCAAGGTCACTTGCGGTGCCTTGTCGAGTGCAATGCTGGATGCGGTCATATGCGGCTTCCTCCGATACGGGCCCAGCTCCAGGCCTGCAACTTGTTGATAATCAACAGCAGAATAAATGAGATGAGCAGCATGACGGAGGCGATGGCGGAGGCCCCGGCGTAGTCATACTCCTCCAGGTGGCTCATGATCATCAGCGGTGCGATTTCCGACACCATCGGCAAATTGCCGGCGATAAAGATAACGGAGCCGTACTCCCCTACCGCCCGGGCGAAGGCCAGGGCAAAACCGGTGAGCAGCGCCGGGATCAGGGTCGGCCAGAGCACGCGGACAAAGGTCTGCCAGCGGTTTGCACCCAGGCTGGCGGCGGCCTCTTCCTGCTCTGTCTCCGCCTCGCGCAGCACAGGTTGCAAGGTGCGCACTACGAAGGGCAGGCCGATGAAGGTCAGCGCTATCACCACTCCGATGGGGTTGTAGGCGAGCTCGATGCCAAAGGGCGCAACCCACTGACCTATCCAGCCGTTGGGGGCGAAGATGGCGCAGAGGGCGATACCGGAGACGGCGGTGGGCATGGCAAACGGCAGATCGATCAGTGCATCCACCAACCGGCGACCGGGGAAGCTGTAGCGCACCAATACCCAGGCCAGGATCAGCCCAAACAGGCTGTTGAGCAGAGCCGCGATAAAGGCAGCTCCAAAACTCAGACGAAAGGAGGCCAGCACTCGCGGGGAGCTGATCACCTGCCAGAACTCGGCGGCATTGAGATTGTTCACGGCGAACAACACCAATGCGGAGAGCGGCAGCAGCACCAGTATGCTCAGATAGAGCAGACTGAAGCCGAGGGTCGGGCCCAATCCGGGCAGGACGGAATAAGAACTTAATCGCATAACACTTCCGTTTGTTATAAATAACTTTCGATGTAGCGATTCTGCTCACTCCCGCCAGGTGCAACAAACACCAATATCGCCTTTGCTAATTACTTTTTTGTATAACAACGGCGGAACAAGGCTTTTAGAGCGATAAATATAAAAAAAGGTCTTTTATATAAATAAAAGACCTAACTAAACGGAGCTGTGGAACCGGGAACTGCGGAGTATGTTGCTATGGGTACAGGCTAGCGAACCTGCTTGATCTCATATGGTCACCTTCCTTGTCATACATATAAAACATCAACGAAAGCTGATCGCCGCCTGCCGGCCCCATTCCGCCGGCGCTGGCTCGACCACCATCTCGGCCCGCCGATGAAGAGTGCCGAGCAGGTTGAGACCCTGGCTCCACTCCCCGTGTCCGGACTGAGCATTGATATGACCCACTTCGCCGGCATCGAACAGCGGCACCTGCCACTGACGACTCCAGTACTCGGCCCGCTCGAACGACATCCAGGGATCGTTGCGGCTGGCGATGAGCTGGGCGGATACCTTGATGGATCCCACCAGCAGTTCGTCCGGGATGCCGAAGCGGGCCGGATCCGCTGGCGCCACTATCAGGATGGAGGAGACCTTCTCCGGCTGCAGCCGGGCGGCGGCGATGGCCGTCAGGGCACCGAAGGAATGCGCTACCAAGTGGACCCGACTACGCCGGCTCCTGAGCTTGCTCGCCAGCTTGGCACTCCAGACCGTGAGGTCCGGCTTGTCCCAGGGCAGACCAACCATGCGCTGCCAGTGGGGGAAGTGCTGATGCCAGCGGCTCTGCCAGTGATCCGGCCCACTGTTGTGCAGACCGGGAACCAGGAGGATTTTGTTCATCTCGGTGCTCCTATCCGTTGGCACAGGGGCCAGCTTGGTGTGGGCTTAGCTGCCTGGTTGGTAGATCTGGTCAAACAGACCACCCTGGGCGAAGTGTTTCTTCTGAGCCTTGTCCCAATCCCCTTCCAGATCCTTGACGGTGAACAGGTTCAGGGTGGGGAACTGAGCCGAGGTCTCCTTCAGGATTGCCGGATTGCTGGGGCGATAGTGGTACTTGGCGATGATGCGCTGCCCCTCGTCGGAGTAGAGATAATCGAGGTAAGCTTTGGCGACGGCCTCGGTGCCATGTTTCTTGGCGACCTTGTCTACCACGGCAACCGGCGGCTCAGCCAGAATCGAAACGGAGGGCACCACCAGTTCAAACTTGTCGCTGGTGCCCGGCTGACCCAGTACCAGCAGGGCTTCATTCTCCCAGGCCAACAGCACATCACCGAGACCGCGCTCGATGAAGCTGGTGGTGGCGCCACGAGCACCGGAGTCCAGCACCTTTACGTTCTTGAACAGATCGCCGACGAACTGCTTGGCCCCCTCTTCACTGCCGCTCTTCTTCAGGGCATAGCCCCAGGCGGCCAGGTAGTTCCAGCGTGCCCCACCGGAGGTCTTGGGGTTCGGAGTGACGATGGCCACATCCTTGCGCACCAAGTCATCCCAGTCCTTTATCTGCTTGGGGTTACCCTTGCGCACCAGGAAGACGATGGTGGAGGTATAGGGGGAAGCATTGTTGGCCAACCGGCTCTCCCAATCCGCTGCGGTGAGGCCCGCCTTGGCCACGGCATCGACGTCATACGCCAGCGCCAGCGACACCACGTCAGCCTCCAGCCCGTCCACTACGGCACGCGCCTGTTTGCCTGAGCCGCCGTGGGACTGGCTTACCACCACGTCGTCACCGGTCTTGGTCTTCCACTCCTTGGCGAAGGCACTGTTGTACTCCTGGAACAGCTCGCGGGTCGGATCGTAGGAGACGTTGAGCAGACGGATTTCGGCGGCATTGGCCTGGCCTAGCGCCAGCAAAGAGAGCAGAGTCAGGGCGGTCATTCGCAGTTTCATGGTGATACTCCTTATCGTTGGATTGAGTACAGCATGCCGTCTCCTCGATATATCAGGAAGGAAGAAAACGCGCTTTGCTTATCTCTTTTTCAAATATAAGGAAAATTCATAACAAATAATCTGAGTAAATACAGTCCGTTATGACTTTGGTAGATCAAGCTCGTGTTAGCGCCATCAGTATGGATGAGCGAAAAATGGAGGGGCGATGCCGAGAGGAACTGGCGTCACTCACAAAGAAAAATGAGGAATCGCACCAGAATACAGGTGATGAATTGATATGAGTGAATAGCAAATATGAAAAAGCCCAGTCTTTCGACTGGGCTTCTTAATCATTGGCGGAGCGGACGGGACTCGAACCCGCGACCCCCGGCGTGACAGGCCGGTATTCTAACCAACTGAACTACCGCTCCGCAATTTGGCTAGCTTCTGCTAAATCGTCTGCCGTTTCATCGAGGTGTCATCCTCTCGGCCAATCACGCTATCAGCATGACTGTCTAATTAGGTGCCTGGCAGTGTCCTACTCTCGCATGGCGAATGCCACACTACCATCGGCGCTACCGCGTTTCACTTCTGAGTTCGGCATGGGATCAGGTGGTTCCACGGCGCTATGGCCGCCAGGCAAAAACTTCAATCTCGGAAAGCTGACGTGAATAACGATGTTGCTCGTGGCTTGTCGCTATCACTGATTTAGGTAAGTAGTCTCGCACTTGCTACAAGGCCCAGAACACTTCTTGGGTGTTGTATGGTTAAGCCTCACGGGTAATTAGTATGGGTTAGCTCAACACGTCGCCGCGCTTACACACCCCACCTATCAACGTTGTGGTCTCCAACGGCCCTTTAGGACCCTCAA
>NZ_JAKZFK010000053.1:0-13217 GCF_022549315.1 Aeromonas sp. MR16
CAATCTGCTCGACCACGGCTAATTTAAAAGTCAGCGAGTAATCGCGCTGTGTCCGTTTCACACCTTGTCCCATCGGGTTCTCCATTTATTGGGGGAAAGGTGTAAACCATATTCAGGACGGGACACCGTCCACAAAAAAGCCGCCGGATTGCTCCGGCGGCTTTTTTATTGCTCACTGCGCATTGCTGGACTAGGCCAGCGCATGGCGTCAGATCCAGGGGGCGGCGGTCGGCCCGTGGTGCAGACCCAGCTTCCAGACCCGGCCGAAGTGCTTGTAGTGGCCAGCGGCTATCCCGGCCTTCTCGCCCATGCCGTGGTAGAGATCGAGATGCCCCTTCTTGACCGCCCCGCCCACATCCAGCGCGATCAACAGGCGCAACTGGTGCTTGCCGGTCCAATTGCCGGCTTTATCGAGCAGCGGTACCTCCGCGAGTATGGGTGTCCCCATCGGCAGCAGGCTCTTGTCGGCCGCCACCGCTGCCATGGGCAGCAACGGAATGCCGGCGGCGCCGATCACGTCGTTGGTGGGACGACGCTCGAAGAACACATAGGAGGGGTTCTGCTCCACCAGCTCCATGACGTTCTCTTCCGGCTGACGGTTGGCCCAGTCCTTGATGGCCTGCATGGACATCTGCGCCTTGGGCACCTCCCCTCTGTCGATCAGCACCCGGCCGATACTCACGTAGCCGTGGCCGTTCTTGCCGCTGTAGCCCAGGTACTGCAGCCTGTCGTCATCCCCGTAGTGCACGAAGCCCGAGCCCTGCACATCCATCAGGAAGTTGTCGATGAGGGACTTGCTGTAGCCGAGCTCCAGCCCCCGGTTGGCCAGCGCCCCCTGGTGGATCTGGGCCCGGCTCGGGCAGCGGCCCGCGCAGTTGGGCATGGCGTAGAGGGGATATTTGTACTTGGCATCCGGCTGGCGACGCACCTCCAGCACCGGCGAGTAGTAACCGGTGAACAGCACGTTGCCCATGCGATCGGCGCCGCCGAGCTGGGCCAGGCTGATACCGTACTGGGTGATCCGGTCCGGATTACCGCCCCCCGCCACCCAGCGGGAGAGCTGGTGATAGAGCTCGCCGTAGCGGCGGGTCATCTTGCCGGAACGCTCCAGCACCAGCCGGCTCTGGGGGCCAAATTTGCTGAAGTCCGACGCCTGGCGGCTGTTGACACGCTCGACCCGCACCAGATCATCTGGCAGGGCACCGTCCAGATACTGCTTGCCCAGATTGACCGGCACCTCGCAGTTCAGAAAGCATCCGGATCCTGTCTTCTTCGGGGGCACCTTGGCGGGTTCAGGGTTGCCCGCACAACCGGCCAGCCCGACCACGGCGGCGGCCAACCAGTACGCGTGTTTATTCATATGTCCTCATCTAACCGTAAAGCGCTAACATCATGAAAATGATGATAAATATAATCAGAGACAGTAACAGGCAGCCAGTTGGCGCCGTTTGTTCACCCACACCGGCAGGACGGCCATTCCCGCAGCGCCTCGGCAGGCGGCGCTATCATACAAAAACAAAGGCCCTCTTGGCCCCATAAATTGCATCATCTGACCGGTTTGCGGAGCATTTAGCCCTAGCCTCCATCCTATAGCCTTGCGGCGACCAGATTCTGGCGGCCAAACAGTGGGTCTGGTGGGTGCCGGACGTGGTTCCACGCCCGGCATGAGGAGCTCAGTGAGTGTATGGGAGGGAGGAGTGGTGCAGAACGATGCGCACCTTGCCATCGTCCCCCTTGCGAAATCCCCAGGTCTTGTCGACATCGACCTCCTTGTTGTCACGATCGACGAGGTGCACTGTGCCCATGGTCAGCCCCATGTTGCCGTTGATGTAGACGGCCGCGTTGTCATAGCGATAGCTCTTCCAGTTCTTGAGGGCAAAGCCGGTATCGGCCGGATAGGCCGGATCGTGGCCGATGAAATAGGCCAGCGCCCCCGCCTTGGTCAGGCGAAAGGTCTGCTCCCCGCTCGCCAGGGTGGGCTTGAACAGCACGGGCCCATTGGCATAGCCATAGGCGCTGTCGAGCACCTGAGTGGCCGTGCTCCTGGCTTTCTCTACCCCCCCCGCCCGATAGTCATCGCTGATCTGGATCAGGGCCGTGCCCCAGCCATCCTGCGCCACCTTTATTTCAGCTTCGGTGATGTTGTGATTGACGATCTCGGTGGCACCGAGCACGCCGCTGGCCGCGAGCAGTATCAGGACGAGGCCGGCTTTCTTGCTAAAGCGTTTCATAGGATCATGACTCCAGAGGGTGGTGGAACTGCATCTCGAAGCTTAGATGACCGCCATCAGGAATCGAGTGCCCCCTCGGCGCGGGCCGTCCGGAACCTCTGCTCCCTACAGCGGCAGCTATGTTAGCCAGATTGATCGCGCCCATCCCCCCACGGCTTTTTCCAAAACCGGGCAACTGGGTTATAACAGGGTGACAAGATGTGAGAGGTCATGGATGGAACAGCTCGAGATCTTCCCGCTGCAGAGCCCCTGTATCGGGGTGTGCGAAGTGAACAACAAGGGCTACTGCAAGGGCTGCCTGCGTAATCGGGAGGAGCGTTTCAACTGGCTTGTCATGACCCATACCGAGCAGCAGGAGGTGATGCGGCTGTGTCGGGGTCGCAAGGCCAGGGTCGAGGCGGCGCGGCGCAAGGCGCGAGAAGCCGCAGAGGCCGAGTCACAGGGAGGACAGGCGGAGCTCGCGCTCCTTCCCGATCAGGACGAACAGGGCACGTTCATTCAACCGAGGTGACGGTTGAATGCCACATCAACATTATCTACCCGCTACCATCCAGCCGAGTCGCAGAGCATAGTTTCGACTCTTCACGCCCTCAAAAACACCGTGGCGGCTCACGCAGAGTGGCCGCCACAATATCGTCCTTTCAATCAGCTCAGGATGGCGTTATCTCCCTGATTACCACCAGACCTCGGCCTGAGCACCTATGGTCCAGGTGTCGTCCTGCGTCTCACCAGCGGCATCCGGGCGGAATTCATCATCCTGCTGCAGATAGCTGGCGAAGACCCGGATCTCAGGGCGAGCCCACCAGTCGTTGCTGGGAGCCCAGGCCTGGGACAGCGTGATCTTGGATCCATCCTCCTCCTCACGCTGACGGCCCTTCTCCACCCAGCGGTCCTTGAAGTAGCCGAGCTCGAGGTAGGTCTTCATGTGCTGGTTCCAGCTATAGGAGGGCCGAATGACGGTGGAGAACACCTCCTTCTCATCGTATTCGGTGGTGACGCGGCTGTCGTTATTGAAGTCGCTGAGGTCATTGGCCTTCGCGTAGACGATCTGATGACCCAGCTCAAAACCACCGCCCAGCTTGATGGCGCCATGGTTCAGCACCCGGAAACCGCTGCCCCCGCCGGAGCTCATCTCCAGCCCACTGCCGCTGCCGTTGCCGTAGTTGGTGGCCTGGCCGGTCAGCCCATCGCTGAAGTACTGCACCGCCGTCTTGTTCACCCCGCCCATCACATTCCATACCACCTGCGCCGTGAGCATCTGCCCATTGGCAACCTCATCGAGGCTCTCTTTCTGGCTGTCGGAGGCATTCACGTGGGCGAAGTTATACCCCATCTCCAGCGTGGCATACTGCCACACCGGAATGCCGGCATAACGGATATCGAAGGTATTCACATTGACGTGCTCGTCGCCCTCGTCATCCCCATCGCTGTCCACCTCGTCCCAGGGATCATTGCGGATGATGGCGAGGGAGAGTTTGCCGGGGCCCAGATCGATCTGCTCCACCCCGACCCCGGCGCCGGAAATGTCCCAGTACGCGAAATCGGTGAGGTGCACATCGTGGATCTGATAGTAACGTTTACCGGCCCAGAGCGTTTCGTTTCGGCCAAACAGATTCGTCGCCTTCACATTGGCCTGGCGCAGCGCAAACTCGGCCTCCTCGTCGGTGGCCGCCTCCCAGTCACGCTCCTGCCCCGATGACATGGTCAGCATGGTATCGAAGGAGAAGGTTTTATTATCCTGATTATATACTTCCTGACCCAGGCTCATTTCGGCATAGGTATCCGCCTCATTACCAAGACGCCCTACCCGCTGTTTATTCATGGTCTGCATGTCACCATTATCTGAGGTGCCAAGACCAGAACGAAGATAGCCATGAAAGTCTATCGCCAACACAGAGGAAGAGATCATGCAGGCGGCGACGGCGGTCGCCACCTTTAATTTTTTAACGCGCATAGGTACATCCTTCTTATGATAAAAAGTCAATCTGAATGGTGTATTACTCTTACTTATTAAAAAGCCAAAGGCGGCTCAAAAATGATGTCGTTGTTTAACCGTGTAAATAAACAGATAGAGATAGCTCAGCATGGGGATGGCGAAGCCATAAATAACCCCCGACATATCAGACAGCAGCGCCTGAATGGAGGGAATAACGGCACCACCCAGGCCGGCCATGATCAATACCGCCGAGGCGATAGGGATCAGCCGCTTTGGAATATTATTGATAACCAATGAGTAGATGACCGGATAGATCACCGAGTTGGTCAAACCGATCAGCAGCAATAAATAACCGCTGTATTGATTGGACAACAGCATGCTCATCAAAATAAGGCTCGCCGGAATACTGGTGCAAACCACCATCAAATAGGTCAGATTGACCCGGCTCGCCACGCAGCCATACAGCAGGCGGCCGATCATGGCGCCGGCCCAGTACAGGGAGATCAAGGCGGCGGCCTCTTTTATCGACAGATTGCCCAGGCTCGGCTCCGTCAGATAGATGACGGTGTTGACCGCCACCGCCACTTCGGCGCCGACGTAACAAAAGATGGCCAGTGCGCTCAGAGAGAAGAACTTGTTGCCGAAGAGTGCCCTGATATTCTCCGCAAAATCAGACTTATCCTCCCCGCTGATCTCGACATCGGGCAGCCGTGTCAGCCGGCTCAGCAGGATCAAGCCGAGGATGAACAGCAGCAGTACCCCATAGATGAGCGTCAGCCTGGCACTCTGCTCCTGCACAGAGAACTGGTAGAAGCCACCCAGGATAAAGGCGGCCGACAAGGGTGCCACTACGGTGCCGAAGGAGTTGATGGAGGAGGCGAGACTCAATCTGCCGGGCACCGAGGCAGCGGAGCCCAGCACGGCGAGATAAGGATTTGCCACCACCTGCATGGCCGCAACGGCCAGCGCAATAAACAGGACCCCGACACAGAGCAGACTGAAACTGTGGCTCTGGTAGGCGAACATGATGATCCCGCAGCCCAGGATCGCCAGCCAATAAGAACTCTTGAGTGCCTTCCTATAGCCAAATGCCGTCATGATCCACCCCATAGGGATCGATGCCAAAAAGGGGGCACAAAAAAATATCAATGAAATAAAACTGGAGCTGGTATTGGTTAATGAATAATGTTCCTTGATATAGGGAACCGATACAGATGTCAGTGCCGTTATCACACCCCAGAAAAAGAATGTGGCATTCAATATGAACAGCGGTGCAACCTTGCTGGTTTTGTTTTGCATGTTGTCTTCGGATCAGAATATAAAATGAGTGAGGCACGTTAGGGAGAGGAGGCTTGGCCTCCTCTCCCTATTATTAGCTGATCACATAGCTATTAAGCTGACCTGATTTCAGCGTGACGATATTCTCAGTTGTGGTCCGCCCCAGCAAATTGGCGGAGGAAACCACCTTCATGCCGATATCGGAGCGCAGTTCCCCTACCTGGATGACACCGTCTCCGCTGTTATACAGTCGCAGTAAATAACCACCTTCTCTATTTTTCAGCAGGGTGCTGAATACCGCCTCCGTCCCCATCAGTTCACCCAGGCTGAATTGATTGGGCACCTTGAAATCCAATGGATTGGTGTGGAAGTAGCTGATATTGAATTCGCCGGTACGCGACAGCGACTGCTCATGATAATAACCATTCGACTTGGCGAAATTGACATAGCGGCGCCGGATCTGATTGGCCTGATAGCGCTCACCCATGTGCAGCGCCAAATGGAATGTCAGCGGTTTCAGCAGCTGGCTATCCGGGGTGGCGATGATCTTTTCTGCCAAGCCACTGGCGCGGCCGGGACGACGCGACAAGTCCGGCAGACCGAAGTGACCACAACTGCGGAACAGGGTAATCGCCAGGCGATCGAAGTCGGCCCCGACCACCTGGTACTCCTTGCAACCCTGGGTGAACACAGATGCATAATGCGCGTCCCCGATCAGGGAGACATGGTTCAGCAAGGGCTCAGTGGTGGTCGGCTCCTCGACGAAGCCCTTCTCGCGCCAGTCGGCCAATTCCGCGGGCTGAGTGTCACGGGCCACTTCGAAGAAGGGCGTCCCCGCGCGGGAGAAGCGACTCGCAATCTGGCTGTTGACCAGCAGGCGCAGGCGATGATTCTTGCTCCTGTTGTCGACCGAGAGGGTCAGCTCGATGAGATCGGCATCCTGCTTCAGCACCAGCTCGAGCACGAAGGGCAACGCCTGCTCGGCGCATCCCTTCGCCCGGCTCTCGAGGCCATGGGGCACACGCCACTCCCCGGTCAGGGTCATCACCTCGGAATGGGCATGCCGCACCACCCGCACATCGGCCTGCTCGAGACCCAGCGCGATGCACCAGTCATGCTCTGGCGGGCAATGATCGTAGTTGTCGCCGGCATCCCCATCATTCTCGAAGCTGAGGATCTCGGTGAAGGTCTGGTTGAGGCGGCTGTCGGTCAGGTTGAGCACGCCGTCTTTCATCTCCAGCTTGTAGCAGGCATTCTCGATCGCCGTCCCGCTGAGCGCACTGGGCAGGGTGCGGCAGCAAGAGCCGAGGCTGTCGTCAACCTCCAGCACCTTGTAGCCAAGGGCCGGCAGGCTGATCGCGACCTCTATCTCGGTGAGGTAATGGTATTTGGCCGGATCATGCAGGCTCTCATCCTTGCGCCAGATGCCGCCATAATCCCGCTCCTGCGCGATCACGCTGTAGGCGACCTGCTCACCCTCATACCAGAGGCTGAACTCTTCCTGCTTCGTGAAGACACGATATCTGGCGACCAGCTCGCTGCGCTCAGGCAGGGTGTTGACCAGGATCAGGGGAGAACGGCCGGCCTGGATGTCGCAGCTCAGCGCGAGCTTGCGCAGCAGGTAGACATGGGTGCTCTCGGCCAGCTCGTGGGCCATCTTCAGCCGCTCGAAGATGCGGGCGTTCGTTCTGTCGGTGTTGGTGCAGACGCTATGGGTCTGGGCACGGGCCAGCAGACGCCAGATCTCGTCGACAAGCCCCTGCTCCCAGGGCAGCCCGAGCTTGTCGGCCATGGCCATCAGGGGCTGCACATTGTAGGTCATCAGGCGCTCTATCTTGTCTTGCAACTGCTTGATGTCGTAGCGCACCGAGTTGATCGACTTGTGCACGCGGGAATATTGGGTATCGAGGAACTCGCCGTAATACACAGGGAGCTTGTCGCCGCACACCGCCTGCAACCGCTCGAAGTATTTCTCGAAGGTCGTCTCGACGAAGTGATATTCGTCAGACTCGTCGTTGTATTGCGCCAGCTTCTCCTTGAAATCCGGCCGGATCGGCGTCTGATCGTTGCCCATGGTCAGCAAGAACTCATCGAAGGGCGACTTGTTGGCGATCAATTCGAGCGGCGTCATGGTATTGGTCTTGCACTCGGATGCCAGCTCCTTGGACAGCAGCTTGCCGCTGAAGAAGGGGTCATAAGACCAGCCATAACCATCGATCAGCACGTTGGTGATGACGCGACTCTCCCCCGGGCCTTCCCAGAAGAATTCGGTCGGCAACTTGTGCTTGTCGCCCATGCCACGACGGAATGAGAACTTGGTGATCCCGACGCCATTGAAGATTTGCGGGAAATCCACCGGATGACCGAAGCTGTCCGGCAGATAGGAGACCATGGAAGAGCCGCCCAGGGCATTCGCATACTCGATGCCCAGCCGCAGGTTGTTGATCATGGCCTCGCCACTCACGGCGAACGTCTCGGTCTGGGTGTGCCATGGCCCGATGAACAGCCGCTGTGCCTTGATCAACGCCTCCAGCCTGCCGCGATCCTCCGGGCAGACGGCGAGGTAATCCTCGACGATGGCCGTCTGACCATCCAGCAGGAAGTGGTCCACCGCCCCCTCCTCCAGCATCTTGATCGTCTCGCGCATGTGGTAGACGAGTTGAACCTGAGATTCACGATCGGTGAAATACCATTCATTATCCCAGTGGGTCTGATATACAACGTGGCCAAGTTTCTTCATTTTCATATTACCGATGATAAGTGTTATTAAGAGGGAAGCTCGACTTCCCTCCTGCAATATATTCAGGCCTGTTCGGCGATATAATCTTCCAGCTTCGTTTTGAGTCTATCGACGCTGGCACCATATATTGCCTGCACGCCCCCTTCGAGGACGACCACGTCCATGGCACCCAATTTCATCCAGACCCGCTTTTCCCCGTTGACCAATTTGTGGTCCTTGACCTCCACCCGCAGCCGGGTGAAGCAATTACCCACCGAGATGATATTGTCCAGCCCACCCAGGGCCTCCACTATCTTGGCGAATTTGGAATCATCGCTGCTGACGATATTGCTGAGCAGGCTCTCTTTCTGCGGCTCTTCGTCTGCTTCCGTATCAGGTTCACGCCCAAAGACGGTGATATCAAACTTCATCACGCAATAACGGAATACCGCCGCATAGATGCCGGTAATACCGAGACCGACGGCAAACCAGAGCGCCAACTCCCACCAGCGACCCAGTACCACGCCGACCTGCAGGATGCCGGAGGCCACCACGTTGACCAGGCCGAACAGCTTCCAGGTGAAGACCGGCTCCCCCATGATGGAGCTGAGCAGGTCAGGGATCATGGCGAAGGTCGAGAGCAGCAGCACGTGCACCACATAGAGGATCGGGGAGACCAGCACGAACATGAATTCCAGCGGCTCAGCGAAGCCGGTGAAGATGACGGCGGCCGTGGTGCTGATATAGAGCGCCTGTACCTTCTTGGTCCGCCTCTCCTTGGGGATAGCGAAGAACATGCCGAGCGCGGCGCCGGGCAGGGCAAACAGGCCGGTGATGTCCTGGGCATAGAACATGTTGCACATGTTCGGCTTGTTGAACACGTCCATGGCCATCGCCTGCTGGCCCTGGTTGACCAGGTTGACGATTTCGTCGAGCCGAGCCGGGCACACCTGGGCGATGCCGATCAGGTTCACCTGCTGCAGCGTGGAGTAGAGGGTGCCGCCCACCGGGGTATATTCGAAGACGTAGTTGGTGATGTGGTGCATGCCGATCGTGCGCAGTCCTACTTCCAGGAAGGTCTTGAAGAAGGGGGCGACAAAGGAGCCCGAATGTTCGACCGCACGGGCGATGTGCTCGAGGCCGATACCGATCAGGGGCCACACAAACAGGATCACCAGGGCCAGGATCAGCGCGTAGAAGAAGGTCATCAACACGGTGAAGCGCTGGCCATTGAAGAAGTCCAGCCAGATGGGAAGCCGATCGAAGCCCTTGTACTTCTCCCACAGCTGGGCGGCCAGGGCACCGACTATGATGGCGCCTATGACCCCGACGCGCATCGTCACTATGCCAAAGACGTTCTCAAACAGGTTGTAATATTCCGGGTTCTTCTCTGGCGAGAGCAGATCCGTCACTAACTTAATATCGGTGAGTCCCTTGAACTGGCTGAAATAGACCAGGGACAACTCGCCCAATATCTTATGAAAGGTCAGGAAAAACAGGCCGGCGATGACAATCGCACCCGCCTGTTTCTCTTTGGTCAAGGCCGCCGCCACACAGAGGGCGAAGAAGAATGGCAAATTACCAAGCACGACCCAGCCGGCCAGGTTCATATATTTTCCAATAAATGAAAATGCCACGCCGATGACCGGAATGCCGCCCAATAAGGACTCATTCATGCCGACGGAGCCAATAGCAATCATCATCGCTGCGAAGGGCAGCACGAAGGTAGCCGCAAATAACATCGACTTGGCGAAGAATTGCAGTTTACTCAACAAAGCTTTATTCATCGTTGTTCCTAATTTGCTAAGTGAGAGCGAAATACGTTATCTGCCATGTAGGGTACGAATGGCAGATAACCTCATCTGATTGTTATTTAATAAATAATTGACTGTTTCAGGGCTCAGCCTCTGACGTAGGCCTTGATGGTGGCTATGGTCTGGCCTTCACTCTCGCCGCTCGGACGGATCCGGTAGCGCCCCACCGAGGCCGGGATGATGAAGGTCTCGGCGTAGTGCACCACGAAGGGCTCGAATGCCTGATCCGGACTCTCCACCGTGGCCTCGCGCCCCTCCACCAGGTTCAGCACCTGGACTGTGCCCTGGGTGTGGTGCTCAACCGGCACGCTGAACCAGTGACGGCGAGTCTCGATAAACTCGCGCTCGTGCAGACCGGTGCGCTCCTCGCGCCAGCCCGCCCCCTCCCCCAGCGGCTCGATGCGGTTGACCAAGTTCTTCTCCACCCAGTCGGTGTCGCGATCCCACTGGATCACCTGGCGACCATGCTCGAGGTGGATGGGGCGCGGGATGCCGTCCAGCCCGACCCGTCCCCAGTCCCACAGCTTGAAGGTGAAGATGTAGGGGGTGGCGCTGATCTCCAGCACCATGGCGCCGGAGCCGGAACAGTGCACCGTACCGGCCGGGATCAGGAAGTGGTCGTGCTTCTTGGCCGGGAAGCTGTTGACGAAGCGCTGGTCATCGAAGGGCTTGTCGCCCCGCTCGGCGGCGGCGAGATCCCCCAGCATCTCATCCGGATCTATCCCCGTCCTGGTCCCCAGATAGACGCAGGCATCGGGCGCGGCATCCAGCAGGTAGTAGCTCTCGTCCTGGGTGTAGTGCATGCCGAACTCCTGCTGGATGTATTCGGTCAGCGGATGCACCTGCAGGCTGAGGTGCTGGCCACCCATGGTGTCGAGGAAATCGAAGCGGATCGGGAACTCGGCGCCGAAGCGGGCGTGCACCTGCTCGCCGAGCAGGGCCCGCGGCTCGCGGAGTACCAGGTTTTGCGAGGGGATCTCCACCCGGACCGAGCCAAAGCGCAGGTAGAGGCTATTTTCCTCGGGTACGCAGTCAAAACACCAGGCGTAATTGACCTGCTCTGGATCGAGATCACAGACTTCTTTCATCCACTGGCCGCCCCAGACACCGGGATCGAAGAAGGGAACCAGTCGCAGCGGCTGATGGGCCGCCTGGTGCAGGGCGCCACGCAGCGCCTCCCCCTCCACCATGGCCGGGTTGGCCTTGTCGTTGGTGTCGAGCAGGAAGTCGATAGCGGGCAGTTGGGCCAGCTTGTGGCGATCGAACACCCGCCACTCGATGAAGAAGGCCCGCTTGTAGCGGCGCAGTATGTCCTCATCCAGGTTGTCGACGCCCCAGTTGCCAATCTCCTTGCGCCGCAGGCGTTGCTGGATCTCCCAGCGCGCCAGATCCGCATAGACCCGTACATCCCCCTGACAGACCAGCGAGGCGCCGCCCCCCAGCACCACGATCAACCCCTCCTGCACCGCCGCCACCTCGGCTTGCAGGGCCGCCAGCTTGGCGGGATCGAAGAATTCACTCAGCTTGTGCGGCGCCAGGACCCCAAACACCCGATCCTCGGTGATGAAACGCTCCAACATGGCAAAAATCTGGGGTTCGGGCAACCGGGCCTGCTCGACCTCGATCAGATGCAGCGCGCCAAACGACTCGGTGAGCCAGCCCTTGATCTGCGCCAGATCCACCCCGTGGTAGCTGTCGATCACCAGGACTCGCCGACCGCTCTCACCGACCGCCTCGCGAAGTCGCCGGGCTATGCTCGCCCAGCCCTGACAGGCGGCGTCATCGAACCCCTGCACCTTCACTTCGGGGAACTTGTCATAATTGGGCAACCCCATCGTCTTCATCTTCGCTTTACCTCTCATGCTGTGATGGGACGAAAGATAAATCGATTAACCAATAAAACCTATCTGGTAAACAAGGTTAACCTCACAGCATTCGATCGCCGCAGCCAAAATGAAATCAAAACGAGAGGTTAATCTCAATTAAGCATCTTCATTTGACACGTGATGGGTTAATCGATATACCTGCGCCATCGAATCACGACCGACGAAGTGACCCAATGAGTAATGTGACCGTAGCCGACATCGCCCGCCACCTTGGCATCTCCACCGCCACCGTCTCCATGACCCTGCGCAACAAGGGACGGATCTCCGAGCAGACCCGGCAGCGGGTGCTCAAGGCGATCGACGAGCTGGGCTATGTCTACAACCAGACCGCCGCCAACCTGCGCAACAAGAGCAGCAACCTGGTCGGCCTGCTGCTGCACGACATCACCAACCCCTTCTATGCCGAGATGACGGTGGGCCTCAGCCGGGAGATGGAGGCCCATGATCTGATGCTGTTTCTCGCCAACAGCGAGGAGTCGGCCGAGCGCCAGCAGCGGTTCATGGACTCCCTGCAGCGCAACAACGCCGCCGGCATGGTGATCTGCACCGCCCAGCCGACCCCCCACAACTTCTTCGACAGCCTGCTGCGGCGCCGGATCCCCACCATACTGGTCGTGCGCCAGGTGCCGGATGCCGCCTTCGACTTCGTCGGCACCGACAACTTCCTCGGCAGCCAGCTGGCGACCGAGCATCTGCTGCGGCTCGGCCATCGCCACATCGCCTTCATCGGCGGGCAGGCCTCCTCCATCAGCCGCTCCCAACGGCTGGGGGGCTACATGAGCAAGCTGATCGAGCACGGCATCGCCCCCAACCAGGCCTGGATCCTCCCCTGCGGCGCCAGCCGCATCGAGGGCACCCAGACCATGACGGCCCTGCTGGAACAACACCCTGAGGTGACGGCGGCGGTCTGCTATCAGGACGTGGTGGCACTCGGCGCCATGCTGGCGCTGCGCAAACGGGAACGGATAATAGGGCGGGACTTCGCCCTGGTGGGCTTTGACGATATTCCGGAGACGGCGCTGGTCGAGCCCGCCCTCACCACCGTCTCGGTGGCCGCCCAGGAGATTGGCCGCAAGGCCGGCGAGCTGCTGCTCGAGCGCATCGCCGGCAACGATGAACCGGCCAAGAGCCTGATCCTGCCGCCCACCCTGGTGGTGCGCCAATCCTGCGGCAGCCAGGCCTGACGACCCGAAAACCCACACCCTGGCCAGGGAACTGCTCTGCCATGTCTAGTCCTGAAATAGGTTTACACATTTTCGTCTAGCTTCACGTGACTCAGAACCCCCGATGCACCGCATCGGGGGTTCTGTATTTCAATGCCAAGTGAGGTCGCTCCAGGTTGTAAATATCCAC
>NZ_JAKZFK010000054.1:0-11748 GCF_022549315.1 Aeromonas sp. MR16
TGGATATTTACAACCTGGAGCGACCGCATCATACGTTGACATACAGAACCCCCGATGCGGTACATCGGGGGTTCTGAGTCACGTGAAGCTAGACGAAAATGTGTAAACCTATTTCAGGACTAGACAGCGCGCAGCCCGCTCGCCACCACTGCTTGCGATTGCAGATCAGGGGATCGCCAGTCAGGGCGTTTTGAGCGAGGGTAAAACGGGGTCACCCGATCTCCGCCAGCAGCCGAGGTGCCGGCAGGGTCGAAAAAAGAAGGGATCAGTGGACCAGCATCAGGAAGGCGAGGGCGAAAACAAAGCCAAGCAAGATAAACAGGAAGGAGCCTATGCCCCAGACGGCGGCCAGGATGCCGATGATTTTGTCTCTGCGTGTTTGTGGTTTCATAAAGATTAAATTACAGCTCGGCTACATTGCTTTAATAAAATACGCGGATAATGCGTGTTAAACAACTACTGCACGGGGTTTTTAAGGGTTCAAAGGTGTATTTGGTTTGTATTTATATGGAGGTCATATAACGCCAATGCTTTTTACTTTATTGTTTTATAAGGATAAATTGTTATTTGTTGATTGTTTTGCCACCAATTAAAGCTATTGCGTACATCCATCTATTTCTTGATAACTATTGAGCTAAATCAATAACCGTTCATTCACATCCTTTTATAGTTTTCGGGCTTACAACATAGAACGAAAACAAAAAGGAAATACGTGATGAAAAAGATCCTTCCTCTGCTGATCGCAGCCGTTGTTGCTTCCCCCGTCGCCATGGCTCACCAGGCCGGCGATATTCTGGTTCGTGGTGGCCTGGCATTTGTCTCCCCCCAGACCAGCAGTGACGATGTGCTGGGCACGGGCGAGCTGGATATCGACAGCAACATGCAGCTGGGGCTGACCCTCTCCTACATGCTCACCGACAACTGGGGGGTCGAGCTGCTGGCCGCCACGCCATTCTCTCACTCGGTATCGACGCCGGGGCTGGGCGAGGTCGCCAAGGTCAAACACCTGCCACCGACCCTGATGGCGCAGTACTACTTCGGGGATGCCAACAGCAAGGTGCGTCCTTACGTCGGTGCCGGCATCAACTACACGGTGTTCTTCGATGAAGAGGGGCGCGGTGCGCTGGCAGGGACGGATGTCAATGTCGACTCCTCCTGGGGACTGGCGGGTCAGGTGGGTCTGGACATGGCGATCAATGATCGCTGGTTCGTCAACGCCTCCGCCTGGATCATGGACATAGACACCGAGGTGCACACCGCGGTGGGTACCATCAATACCTCCATCGATCCGGTCGCCTTCATGGTCGGCGTCGGCTACCGCTTCTGATGAGTTGAGAGGTCGGCCGCCTCAAGGCCGATATCAACATGTACGTCTCTTTGGCCCGGCTCTGTTCGGGCCCTTTTCTGTCCGAAACTGGGCATTATTCGTGATCTCATCCGTTATTAGCCCCACTTGCTACTCTCCCATCGCCTCCCCCTGCCGATAGTCTCTGCGTCCACGTCAATTTCCCAACGAGTGAGGATGTCTCTATGGGTTTATCTATCGTGCAGCGGATCATCGCCGGATTTGTGCTGATGCTGTTGCTGCTGGTCCTGCTTGGCTTCATCAGTATCTTGAAGATCCGGGGCATCAACGAGGGGCTGTCCCAGGTGTCGGATCGCGCCACCCCTCTGGTGATCGCCGTCGCCGGGCTCAAGGGTGCGCTGCAGGACAGCAACCGCTGGGTGCTGACCTACAGAACCAGTGAAGATGCGGCCCAGTTGCCGCAGTTGGCCAGCCAGTTCAAGGCGCAGCAGGGGCAGTTCGTCACACTGAGCAAGGAGATGGCCAGGTTCACCGGGGTGGCGGAGGCCAACGCGCACTTCCGCCAGGTGGAAGCCGCCACCCAGGGCTTCTACGGCCTGGCGGATCAGGTGCTGGCTCAGCATGGCCAGTGGATAGCCGCTCTCGATCGCCGTCATGAGCTGGAGCTGGCCTTTATCCGGCTGGAAGACACCTATCAGTGGGCCGCCGATCTGCTGTTGCAGCAGACCGCCAGCAAGCGCTCCATGCGCAACAAGGCCGAACTCATCACCTCCGGCATAGCACGGGATCTGAAGAACATCCGTCGGGCCGACGCCAAGACAGACCTCAACGAGCTGGAGAAGGTGCTCGCCAAGGATATAGAGATGGCGCGCAAGCGGCTCGAGCGGGTGCTGGTGCCCGACGATGTGAGGCAGCGTTTCATCGTCAATCTGGACAGGATGCAGGAGCTGGCGCTCGGCCCGCAGGGGCTGCTGGCCACCATGCGCCATGCCCAGCAGCTCGCCGCCTCGTTGCAGGGCCTGAACCAGCAGCTCGATACCAGCCTGGTCAACAGCCTGGCGCTACTGGACGAGATGGGCAAGTCGGCGGGGAGCATCGCCAGCCAGAGCCGGATCGGTGCCGATGACGCCGTCAGCAGTGCCAGCTTCTGGATCCTGATCGTCTCCGCCATCTCCGCCGCCGCCGCGCTCATCATCGGTTACACCACGGCGCGCAGCATACAGCGCCCGTTGCATCTGATCGATCGGGCACTGGATCGCATGGCCACCGGGGACATGACCCGGCGCATCGACTACCAGAGCCGCTGTGAATTCGGCAGCCTGACCCGCTCCATCAACACCCTGGCGGACAAGACGGGGGAGCTGCTCTCCCAGATCAACGCCGGCTCCCGCCATCTGGTGGAGGAGGCGAGCCGCGCCGCCGAGATCAGCGAGCGCGCCATGTCCAGGGTGCAGGATCAGAAGAGCCAGACCGACCAGGTCGCCGCCGCCATCACCGAGCTGGAAGTGAGCGCCACCGAGGTGGCCCGCTCCACCGACGGTACCAAGCGCGAGGTGGATCTGGCCGACGAGGAGGCTCGCGCCGGTCGCAAGCAGGTGGCGACCACGCGCCAGATCACCGAACAGCTGGCAGGCGCCATGGAGGAGGCGGTCGGCATCACCCACAAGCTGGGGGAATTCAGCAACAACATCGGCAGCATTCTGGATGTGATCCGCAGCATTGCCGAGCAGACCAACCTGCTGGCACTGAATGCGGCCATCGAAGCGGCACGGGCCGGTGATGCCGGCCGCGGCTTTGCCGTGGTGGCGGACGAGGTGAGGGCGCTGGCAAACCGGACCCAGACCTCGACCGAGGAGATCCAGGCCATGATCGAGAACCTGCAGAACTCGAGCCGGCAGGTGGTGGAGGTGATGGGCCGCAGCCAGGAGCAGACCCACCACTGCGTGGCGCAGACCCGCGAGATGGATCTGGCACTGCAATCCATCGCAGAGCGGATGAGCGCCATCAAGTCGATGGCGGATCAGGTGGCCCATGCGGCCCAGGAGCAGATCTCGGTCAGCCAGGGGGTCGCCCGTCACATCGCCGGGATTGCCGACGTGGCTTACGAGACCGAGCGGGAGGCGCGGGAATCGGCCAGCAGCAGTGACGTGCTGGCGGATCTGGTGGCCAAACAGCAGCAATTGATCGCGCATTTCAAGGTGTAGGAGGACTTATGGCTAACAAGTGGATCGGGGCCCTGAGTCTCCTGTTGTGTGGCCAGCTGATGGCCAGTGAGCTGGTGATCGAAAGCTGGCGGATAGATGACAAGGCCCTGTGGGAGGAGAAGATCATCCCCGCCTTCGAGGCGGCCCATCCGGGCATCCAGGTGAAGTTCAACGGGGTGCAGAACGTCGACTACATGCCGACGCTCTGGACCAGCCTGAAGGAGGGCAAGGCGGGGGACCTCATCACCTGTCGCCCGTTCGATGACTCCCTGGCCCTGTTCAAGGCCGGTCATCTGGCGGAGTTGAGCGAGATGGCCGGGATGGAGAACTTCCCGAGCTTCGCCCAATCCCCCTGGCAGACGGATTCCGGGGCCCAGACCTTCTGCGTGCCCATGGCCTCCGTCATTCACGGTTTCTTCTATAACAAGCAGATCTTCAGCGAACTGGGCCTCTCGGTGCCGCAGACCCGCGACGACTTCTTCGCCGCCCTCGACAAGGTGAAGGCGGATGGTCGCTATGTACCGCTGGCCATGAGTGGATCCGAGAGCTGGGTCGCCTCCGAGCTTGGCTTCCAGAACATAGGCCCGAACTACTGGAAGGGGGAGGATGGCCGGCTGGCGCTGCTCGCGGGCCAGGAGCGGCTAGACAACCCGCAATACGTCAAGGTGTTCGAGGAGCTGGCCGGCTGGCGCTCCTACCTGGGGGAGGGGGGCGAAAGCCGCGACTACGCCACCACCAACGCGCTCTTCACCGCCGGCAAGGCCGCTTTCTACGCGGCCGGCTCCTGGGAGATAGCTCCCTTCACCGGTAAGGTCGACTTCGGCGTCATGCGCCCGCCGGTTGCGAAACAGGGTGACGGCTGCTTCTTCACGGATCACACCGACATCGGCATGGGGATGAACCCGGCCAGCAAGAACAAGGAGGCGGCCATGGCCTTCCTGCAGTGGCTGACCACCTCCCAGTTTGCCGAGCTCTATACCAACTCGTTGCCCGGGTTCTTCTCCCTCTCCAACCACTTCTTCGAGGTCACCAACCCGGCGGCGAAGGAGATGATGGAGTGGCGGGATCAGTGTGACTCCACCATCCGGGTTGCCACCCAGATCCTCTCTCGCGGCACGCCCAAGCTAGGGGATGAGCTGGCTGAGGTGAGTCAGGGGGTATTGCTTGGCAAGCTGGCCCCCCTGGCGGCGGCGCAGCAACTGGAGCAAGGGCTGAAGGGCTGGTATCCCCCTCATCAGACGGAGCAAGCCAGGGGAGAGGAGTGTCAGTGTGCGGCCCCGGCCACTCCTGTCGCCGCTCCCACTACCCCGGGGGATGCCGCCGTAGCCCCGTCGGCGGCCGGTGCGACGCTGCCCGCCTCCACCGAGGCGGCGCCGGCCATGACCCCGATCGCCTCGGCGGCGATGGCACCACTGCCGACCCCCTCGGCCGAGGTCGAGCAAGCCTTGTCCAACGAGTTGGAAACACCGCAGCAGTGACTTGAAGTAGCATAAACAACGGGAGGCATCGCCTCCCGTTTTCATTTCTATCTGTTATTGAGGCAAGTGCCAGCGGCACAGGCTGCCGATGCGGGCCACCGGTGAGAAGCCCAGTGAGCGGTAGACTCGCTGGGCATGGTAGTGCTCATCGGCCACTATGATGAGGCGCTCGGCCTGCGCCAGTCCCAGGCGCGCAACCTGGCTCAGCAGCTGGCGGCAGAGCCCGCGATTGCGCCAATCTTGGCGGGTGCGCACCAGCTGAAAACGTCCCATATTGCCGGTAAAGAACAGCCCGCAGCTGGCGACCAGCTTGCCTTGCTGCCAGATCCCCCACCATTGCCCCAGTCCATCGGCGATCATGGCCTGATACAGGCGGCGCCGTGACTGCAGATAGGGCAGATAATTTGCTTCCGAATGGCCGGGGTCGCGCTCATCCAGCTCCAGCGCCAGCCAGTCATCCCAGTCGGCGGCATCGAAGGCCCGGGCAGGGCCGACAGTCGGCCCGGCCGGTGCTTGCCAGCTGCACTCGTCCAGCGCCAGCACCACGCACTCCATGTATTGGTAACCCGCCGCCACGAAGCCGGCGACCCGGCTATTTTGTCCCTCGGCCAGCGGCCACTGGAAGGTGCGGTGCCGGATCCCGGGATCCTGACCTATCAGCTGGTCGAAGCTGGCCTCGAGCCAGCCTTTGTCGCGGTCGCTGGGCGGGGTCGGCAGCAGCAGATAGTTGCCGAAGTAGTAATCCGGAGCGGTCGGGGTTTTGACGGCCCAGAACCTGTCATGATCCGTCACCTCGCCCTGATAGCGATCGAACAGTAAATCGGTGGCAAAGCCGGGGTGATCTTCCATGGTGGGGCTCCTGCTGATGACTCAATCGATTATCGGCAGGTTGGGGGAATAAGTTAAAAAAAGGCCGGGAAGACCCGGCCAAACAATCACACGCAGATTCAGAACGTCCAGGACGATCCGCCCGCATCATAGCCTGCCTAGGCCCATTTTGGGATGGGGGCCAATCGTTACTTATGCTGAATTGCCAAATAAAAAAACTGGCGAGACAGGATCTGGCCGCAAATCGGTGTTGACTTTGATCGGTTTTGTCATAAAGATAGCAAGACGTTTAGACGTCCAAACATCCGTTTTGACGTAGAGGAACCGGTGGCAGGACAGGGAGAGAACAGATGGGATTTCACAGCGCGCGTCAGGTTGAAGCACTCAACCAGAGTCTGGCGGATTTGGGTAACAACATTTCGGTCAGCTTCGAGTTTTTCCCGCCCAACAGCGAAGGGATGGAAAACACCCTGTGGCAATCCATCGAGCGGCTCCAGGTGCTGGAACCCAAGTTCGTCTCCGTGACCTATGGCGCCAACTCCGGTACCCGGGATCGTACGCACAAGGTGATCAAGGACATCAAGGAGCGCACCGGCCTCATCGCCGCGCCGCACCTGACCTGTATCGATGCCGGCCGTGACGAGCTGCGCACCATAGCCCGCGACTACTGGAACAGCGGCATCCGCCACATCGTCGCCCTGCGCGGTGACCTGCCTCCCGGTGTCGACAAACCCGACATGTATGCCACCGACCTGGTCGCCCTGCTCAAGTCCGAGGCCGATTTCGACATCTCGGTTGCCGCCTACCCGGAGGGTCACCCCGAGGCGCGCAGCGCGCAGTCCGATCTGCTGAGCCTCAAGCGCAAGATAGATGCCGGTGCGAACCGCGCCATCACCCAGTTCTTCTTCGACGTTGAGACCTATCTGCGCTTTCGGGATCGCTGCGCCGCCATCGGCATCGATGCCGAAATCGTGCCGGGGATACTGCCGGTCTCCAACTACCAGACCCTGGCCAAGTTCGCCGGCTTCACCAACGTGAAGATCCCGCGCTGGATGCATCAGCGCTTCGAGGGGCTGGACAACGATCAGACTACTCGCAATATGGTGGGGGCCAGCATCGCCATCGATCAGGTGCGGGTACTGAGCCAGGAAGGGGTGAAGGACTTCCACTTCTATACCCTGAACCGCTCCGAGCTGACCTACGCCATCTGCCATACCCTGGGTGTGAGGCCCAAAGGCCAGGCCTGATCCTGCTTGCCGCAGAGAGAAAAAAAGCCAATGAGTCACCTCATTGGCTTTTTTGCTATGGCCGTGCGTCAGGGCCGGGTCGGCTGGATCTCTTTGGGCTCCAGTGTGATGACGGCATTGCCGGCGGCGCCGGGATATTGTTGATAGCTCTGGTCCTGCTCCAGGGTGTAGAAGGTATCCAGGTAGTCGTCGTTGTTGGTCATCCAGGAGTCGGGCAATGCCTTGACGATGCGACCGCCGAGGTCGAGGAAGGGCAGGGCTTCCGGCACGCCACCGGCGGTGAAGCCGAGTTTGAGCGCCTCGATCAGCAGGGCGCTGAGCTCCTTGTAGTTGACGTTGTCATCCTGCTCCATCATGACGAGGTCGACGGCGCCCCAGCGATAGCGATCCCAGTACACCAGTATCTGGTTCGGGCTGTAGTCGGTGTTGTCATAGTCGAGGTAGGGCATGTCGACTATGTCCACCACCGGCTCGTCCCGGCTGGGATTGACCCCGGCCACCACGGCATAGACCTCGGCGGCACCGAGCAGCCAGGGCTCCTGATCATCGCTCAGCCGGATCTTCTTCAAGATGCTGGTCTTGAGTGGCGCCGTGCTGTTGGCGACACGGGGAGCACACTGCAAGTCCGCCTCGGCCAGTGCCCTGCGCATCACCTTCAGACCGGCATTCTTGGCCTTGACGGGATCGGCCTCCACCACCAGAACCGGTCGTGCCGGGGCCTGGTTCACGTCGAGGTAGACGGGGTTGCCGGCGCCGTCGAAGGCCTCGATGGCGCTCCAGCTCTGCTCATCGCCGCTCGGCACATAGGCGATCAGCGGCTCGACACCCTGCTTCAGCGCATCGGCCTGCTCTGGGTTGGCCAGCCGCAGCTGCATCAGCTGCTTGACCTCCCCCGTCAGCCCCTGCCGATCGATGGCGGCCAGGTTGGCGTCGGTGGCTTGGCGCTTCAGCCTTGGGCTGGCCTTCTGCAGCAGGTTGGGCAGCGGGGCCTGGTACTGCTGATTGCCGAGCAGGGGCAGCAGGTTCTTCTGTTGCAGCGCGAGCTCGCGCGCCAGCTCCCGATCCGCGTCGGCGGCCTGGGCGCTGGCGCCCAGCATGGCCAGTAATACAATGACAGCCTGATTCCTCATTCTTGTTCTCCAGTGGTGAGTCTGAGGAGGCGCATCCTGGGAAGGATATGCACCCCGGCCTCACTAGACGGCAATTGGTTTCAACTGTGAACCATGTTTGCCGAATTATGTGCAGCGTCTCACTGGAGTCTCCCCAAATGGTCAGGTCAGGCACGCAGCCGGTTGACGCTATATAGCCCTATGCCGACCAGCAGCCCCCAACAGGCGGAGCCGACGCCGAGCAGGCTGATCCCGGACGCCGTGATGATGAAGGTCAGCAGCGCCGCCTCCCGTTCTTCATCCTGTTGCAGCGCACTGTGCAGGCTGCTGCCTATGGTGCCGAGCAGGGCCAGACCGGCCACGCAGGTGACCAGGGCGGTGGGGAAGGCGCTGAACAGGGCCACCACGGTGGCGCCGAAGCAACCGGTGAGCAGGTAGAAGCAACCTGCCCAGACTGCGGCGGGCCAGCGGCGGTTGGCATCGGGATCCACCTCCTTGCCCATGCAGATGGCGGCCGTGATGGCGGCCAGGTTGAAGGCGTAGCCGCCGAAGGGGGCCAGCAGCAGACCGGTCAGGCCGGTCCAGGTGATGAGGGAGGAGGTGGCAGGTTGATAGCCGTGGGCTCGCAGTATGGTGATGCCGGGCATGTTCTGCGACGTCATGGTGACAAGGAACAGCGGCAGGGCTATGCCCAGCAAGGCGTCCAGGGAGAATGTCGGTGTGATCCAGACCGGGCTGGAGAGTTGCCAGTGGACTGTGCTCAGCTGCAGCTCACCCCTCAGGGTACAGAGCAGCATGCCGGTCGCCAGCACCAGCACCATGGTATAGCGTGGCCACAGGTGACGACCGATCAGAAATGCCAATAACAGTGCCCCCAGCAGCAGGGGATCCTGCGGTGCCACCCTGAACAGATCCAGCCCGAAGCGGAGCAGGACCCCGGCCAGCATGGCCGCGGCCAGGGGAGCCGGGATATGGCGCATCAGGCGATCGAACCAGCCGCTGATCCCGCACAGGGTGATCAGCAGGGAAGAGATCACGAAGGCACCTATGGCCTCCCCCAGGCTGAAGTTGCCTAGGCTGGTGATGAGCAGGGCGGCCCCCGGGGTGGACCAGGCGGTCAACACCGGGACGCGATAATAGAGGGAGAGGCCGATGCAGCTCACCCCCATGCCGATCCCCAGCGTCCATAGCCAGGAGGAGACCTGGGCTGCATCGGCCCCGGCGGCGGCGGCGGCCTGGATGATCAGTACGACCGAGCTGGTGTAACCGACCAGCACGGCGATCAGGCCTGCGGCCAGATGAGGTAGGGCAAAGGGCATGACACTTCCTTGTTGGATGCTGATAGCTTGTGCGTTATTACGTACAATACGGCTTTGACTATAGCGATGTGCGCTATAGCGCACAAGGTGGTCAAACAACATTCAAGGGGAAAACATGCAGGAGATGAATCAACATCTGGCCCAGCGGCTGAAGGGGTTGCGCGGTGAGATGGGCTGGAGCCTGGATGTGGCCGCCCGTGAGACCGGGGTGAGCAAGGCCATGCTGGGGCAGATAGAGCGGGGAGAATCCAGCCCGACGGTGGCGACCCTGTGGAAGATCGCCACCGGCTTTCGGGTCTCCTTCTCCAGCTTCATCGAGCCGGCCCCGACTGAGAGTGAGAAGACCCTCTATCGGGTTGCCGATGCGATCCGCCAGCAACCGGCGGGAGAGGGCATGCAGGTGGCGCCGCTATTCCCCTATGAAGGCCGCTTTGGTTTCGAGCTGTTCGAGCTCACCCTGTTGCCCGGCTATCAGCGGGAATCAGAGCCCCACGAGCCTGGGGTCACCGAGCACGTCATCGTCATCAGCGGCGCTATGGAGGTCTTGATCGAAGGGGAGTGGCGTTCACTCGAGCAAGGGGAGGCGGTGCGCTTCGCCGCCGACCGCCCCCATGGCTACCGTAATCTGGGGAGAGCCCCCGCCGTCTTCCATAACCTGATCCATTACCCCGCCACGAGTTCCCGCTGATTAACCTGGGCGTCCATCGGCCCTGGGCTGGCTCAAGATGGGGGCATAGACCCAGACAAACAGGCCATAGGCCGCGATCCAGCTCCAGCCACTCAGGTTCCAGCCGACCAGGGTAAAGGCGGGCCAGAGTTGCGGGATCAATACCCGGAGCAGGGCGGACAGTATGACGAGGCCAAATGCCGCCGTGATCCTGCGCCCCACCCGCAGCGCCCTGCCGCTGTGGCCGAGGGACACCCGGGCAATCATCCCCAGGATCATGGTTCCTATGCAGCCGGCGCTGAACAGGTGGCTGGCGACCGAGAGCGTGATGGGCAAGCCTGCGGCCTGAGCCGAGAGGGCGAGCAGACCAAGAGGGATGAAGAGATAAGCCAGATGCAGTGACCACAGCAGGGGATGGGAGAGCGTTGACTTGGGCTGCCAGCGCAGTTGTCGCCACAGATGCAGGCTCGCCGCCACTATATATAGAGGCACCATATAAAGGCTGGTTGTCCACGCTGTGGGCAGCAACAACCAGAGCAGCATGATCAGCCACAGGGAGGCGAGGGCGCCGCGCTCCAGCCATGGCAGGGGAACGGCTTTTTCCGTGCCTGTGGCTCTGGCGGTAAAGAAGGGGATGACTCGCCCCCCCATCACGGCGATCAGGGTCGTGAACAGCAGCACTGTCGTGATCAGCAAATGCTCCATGGCGATCCAGTCGTCCCGCCACAGCCAGCTGGCGCCGTTGAGCAGGGTCAATATCAGGAGCAGTGGCACGAAGAAGAGGTTGCGCCACTGGCGAGTGATCATGATGGGTCTGGCGAGGAACCAGGCGCAGAGCGGTAGCCAGGCCAGATCTGCAGCCATCAGGACGACACTATCCTCTCCCACCCAGGGCAGCATGCATCGTGGCAGCGCCCATAGTCCCACGACCAGCGCCAAGGGCCAGCCACGAACGCCGGGGTGAGCGGTCCAGTTCTGGACGGCGGTCAACAGGAAGCCCGCGACTATGGATGCACCGAAGCCGAACAACATCTCATGGGCATGCCACCAGACGGGGTTGGAGAGCCCGGGCAACTGGAGCCAGCCGTTGAGCTGCCCGAGCCAGCCAAGCATGGCCAGACAGGAAAAGAGCGCGCCGAGCAGGAAGAAGGGCCTGAACCCTAAACGAAACAGGGGGAGTATCCGCTCTTCTTTATGGCTATCGAGGATCTGGTGCATGGTGCAACCTTAATGTGACATCTGATATGCCAATTATAAAGTGGCTTTTCAAATGTTCAATTTAAATCCAGGGAATACCGAAATCGATACGGTTATGGGCGAAAAAAGACCGGTTTGCTGTAGAACTGAGCGAACGAACAACAATGACAAAAAAGCCCTTGTCATCGCGCTCTGGCTCCCTATAATGCGCCCCTACCAGCACGGCACAACACGCCGGACTGATAAGCCAGCTTCCTCGTGAAGTGGGCGCCGAAAGAAAAGCGAAAACAATCGCTTGACTTTCGAAGTGAGGAGCGTAATATGCGCCTCCTCAACGCGATAAGCGTGACGCTCTTTAACAATTTGAATCAAGCAATCTGTGTGGGCACTCAC
>NZ_JAKZFK010000055.1:0-9356 GCF_022549315.1 Aeromonas sp. MR16
CCTGAACGCCATAACGGGCCTGAGCCTGTTTGTAGGTGAGCTCGCCTTTTTCAATCTGCTCGACCACGGCTAATTTAAAAGTCAGCGAGTAATCGCGCTGTGTCCGTTTCACACCTTGTCCCATCGGATTCTCCATTTATTGGGGGGGAAAGGTGTAAACCATATTCAGGACGGGACACAGGATGTAAAAAAGCCGGAGCACTGATGCTCCGGCTTTTTTATGTCTGCCATGGCGCCCTGACTATTCGCCCGATTCCACAAACTGCAGCTCGGGGGGGGTTGAGGTCAACACGTCGGCGCAGTAATCCCAGGTCGAGATGCGATAGTGCTGCAGATCCTCGTCCAGGTGCAGGCCGTCGGACTCCTGATGGAACCAGCTGGCGAAACGGGACGGGATGATCAGCTGGATTTGCTCCTCGATGGCATGACTGTCACGGCCTTCTGCCAGATCGCAGTCTTCCATCACCCGCACGGCGAAAATATGACGGAAATTGACCCGGCAGAGCGGTTGCGGCGGCAAGTCGATGCTGCGGGCGCGGCCCAGCACGACCGTCAGGTTGTCGCCCCAGATATCCTGATGCAGTTCGGCCACGACCAGGCCGGGGGGGAGTTGGCGGGAGGGTGCCCATGGCACGGCAACCTGCCGAATGGCATTCTTCTGTTCCATATCCACCTCGCTACAGCGCATGCCATATCCTGAGTGTATCTGAAACAAATTTGGCTGACGATGGCAAGAAAAAACCCGGCTGATGCCGGGTTTCGTTCGATTACTTTACGCTGTTACTTTACGGCGTCTTTCAGCGCCTTGCCTGCCACAAAGGACGGCACATTGGCGGCTGCAATCTGGATCTCTTTACCAGTTTGCGGGTTACGACCGGTACGGCCCGCACGATGGTTGACCTTGAAGGTACCAAAACCCACCAACTGAACGGCATCGCCCTCTTTCAGGCTCTGGGTAATACCATTGATGATCTCTTCCAGAGCAACTTTGGCCTGAGCTTTGCTCAGGTCTGCTTTGGCGGCAATTGCATCGACAAGTTGAGCTTTGTTCATAACATTTCCTTTATGATCGGGCATTTAGCACCGGGCCACTCTATTCAAAAAAAAACACTCAGGCAAAGGCTTTATCAGCCGGGTTGGCTTGAATGCTGGGGTTTTCATCAAGATCTGCGGAAATAGTCACATATCTCGCCCCTTCGTCGTCCTGATTGACGGTACGGTGGCGAACAACCGATGAGGACTTGTACGCAAACCCCCATCTGATGTAACAATATCCCCACACTCCTATTGACGGTCAACAGTATTTTCCCTAGTTAATAGGGAGTGTCATCAGTCGATGGGAATGACCGCAGGCTTGCAGCCATCGAGCTCCATGCCATGCCCACGGAGGGACTATGTTAACTGAACTGGAAAAAACCAAGCGCGCACTGGCAGGCAAGCACAGGGCGATAGACGACTGGCTGGATGCCAGGCAGGCGTTACTGGTCGAGTACATGCGGCTGGCCGGGCTCATGCCTGCCAGATCCAAACAACGATCCCTCCCCGGTCATGTCGAGCTGCAACGCTTCTGCGAGCAGCTAGTCGACTACGTCAGCGCCGGTCACTTCGAAATCTACAACCACGTGGTCACCGCCTTCGAGCAGGCCAGCGGCGACAAGCTGGAGCTGGCCAAACGCATCTATCCCCATATCCGGGCCTGTACCGAGTTTGCCCTGGAGTTCAACGATAAATACAGCAACGCCAACGAGGCGCAGCTGCTGTTGCTCGACGAGGACCTGAATCATCTGGGGCCCGTGCTGGAGGACAGGTTCAAGCAGGAGGATCGGCTGGTCAAGGCACTGCAGGTGGTCGAATCCCTCAGCCACCGGCAGGTTTGATGCCCAATATCTGAGCCAGTTCAAGATCCTGATGAGCAAGCTACATTACACTCTGGAACCTGAATTGTTAGCACTGCGTTCGAGCGCAGACCGGAGATGAACATGGCCGAGCGACGCCACTTTACCAGGATCTTCTATCTGACTGCCGCCAAGCTGATCCAGGGGACACGTCAGTGGCGGACCCAGCTGGCCGATGTCTCCCTGCAGGGTGCCCTGTTGCTCAGACCCGAGGATTGGTCCGGCAGCGACGACAAGGAGTACGAGATCTGCTTCGTGCTCGGCGGCAGTGACATCGAGATCAAGATGCAGGTGACGCTGACCCATGAGGCCAGCAAGAAGCTGGGGTTCTACTGTCACCACATCGACATCGACAGCGCCAGCCACCTCAAGCGGATGATCGAGCTGAACGTCGGGGAAGAGCAGCTGTTGTATCGCGAGCTGGAGCAGTTGCTGCAAGAGCACAAGGAGCACAGTCCTCCCTCTGCCTGAGCCGCAGAAACGAAAAAGGAGCGCCATGCGCTCCTTTTTATTACCTGTTATCCGCCCTGTGCTACAAAGCCTCGAGGGCATCTGCCAGCTTCTTCACCGGCACCACCTCCATCCCTTCGATGGGATGCTTGGGGGCGTTGGCGTGGGGCACTATGGCGCGGCGGAAGCCGTGCTTGGCCGCCTCCTGCAAGCGCTCCTGGCCAGAGGGCACGGGCCGGATCTCGCCGGACAGCCCCACCTCGCCAAACACCACCAGGTCCTTGGGCAGGGCCTGATCCCGGAAGCTGGACACCATGGCCAGCAGGAGCGCGAGATCCGCGCTGGTCTCCTCGACCTTGACCCCGCCCACCACGTTGATGAAGACATCCTGATCCGCCATCTGCAGGCCACCGTGACGGTGCAGCACCGCCAGCAGCATGGCGAGGCGGTTGTGATCCATCCCCACCGCCACCCGGCGCGGATTGGAGACCTGGGAGTAATCCACCAGCGCCTGCAATTCCACCAGCAGCGGGCGCGTCCCCTCCCAGATCACCATGACGATGGAGCCTGGGGCCTGCTCGTCACCGCGACTCAGGAAGATGGCGGAGGGGTTGCTCACCTCCTTCATCCCCTGCCCCGTCATGGCGAACACGCCGAGCTCGTTGACCGCACCGAACCGGTTCTTGTGGGAACGCAGGGTCCGAAAGCGTGAGTCGTGGGCACCGTCCAGCAGCACGGAGCAGTCGACGCAGTGTTCCAGCACCTTGGGACCGGCCAGGGTGCCGTCCTTGGTGACGTGGCCCACCATGAAGATGGCGACATGGTTCTGCTTGGCGTAGCGGGTGAGCAGGGCCGCGGATTCCCGTACCTGGGAGACGGAGCCGGGGGATGACTGCACATCCGCCACGTGCATCACCTGGATGGAGTCGATAACCATGATCTGCGGCTGCTCCTGCTGGGCAATGATGCAGATCTGCTCGACGCTGGTCTCGGACAACATCCGCAGCTTGTCGGTGGGCAGCCCAAGTCGGTTGGCCCGCATCGCCACCTGTTGCAGGGACTCTTCCCCGGTCACGTAGAGGGTCTTCATCCGCTCGGCCAGGCCGCACATGGTCTGCAGCAACAGGGTCGATTTACCCGCCCCCGGGTTGCCGCCAATCAGGATGGCCGAGCCCGGCACCACGCCGCCGCCCAGCACTCGATCCAGCTCCTTGAAGCCCGAGCCGAAACGGGGGATCTCGGTGGTAGCGACCTCCGCCAGGGTCTGTACCTGGCTGCCGATGGCACCGGCATAGCCGGTGTAACGGGCGCTCTTGCCAGGGGTGGTGACCCCGAGCCGGACCTCGGTGATGGTGTTCCATTCCTTGCACTCGCCGCACTGACCTTGCCAGCGGGTGAAGTCGGCTCCACATTCGGTACAAACATAGGCGGTTTTGTTTTTGGCCATGGATAACTCGGGGACAGGATGATTTCCTGCTTGATATACTGGTTTGCGACCGACAGATCAAACCCAGAATCGGAAAAGTGACTTTCCGCGGCAGGAATACATGGATTCAGAACAACCGCTACACCTGATAGAACAGCTTGTCCCCCTGCTCAGAGAAAAGGATTTCGACGAGATCTTCAACCGCCTGACCCAGAACGAGAATGCCAACAGCCGCTTCTTGCTCAAGATGGAGATCAAGCGTAAATGCGCCCCCTGCCGGCGAGTGATCGACATGCGCAACGAGCTGAGCGATCTCTGCCTGGTGCACGAGTTTGAAGGGGTCACCCATTTTATGCCCGCCGAGGCGGTCGAGCAGTTTCAATCCCAATGCTACCTCTACCGGGACAGCTACACCCTGGGGGTCTACGAGGCGCTGCAGGCCTGGTACAAACTCAATCAGGGCCGGGGGGAGAGCCTGTCCCTGCCCGCCAGCCCCTTTCGCCTCTTCGACGTTCAGGCCATCCCCTTCGCCAGCCACTACGGCCGGCAAGAGGAGCGGATGCACTTCAGCTCCGCCATGGTGCTCAAGCTGCAAAATGGGGAGAAGCTGTTTGCCAAGAGTTCGGACATCTCCCTCGGCGGGATCCGGGTCTCCGTCCCCTATCTGCCCGACTACCAGACCGGCGAGCAGCTCGATGTGCTCTTCACCGGCCTGGAGCGGGAACATGCCAACCCCATACTGCGCTCGCCCATCGGCTACCAGATCCTGGGGGAAGAGCAGAAGGAGGGGAAGTTCTGGCTGCGGCTGGTGAAGAGCGGTGACTACCCCGCCTTCGACCACTTCCTGCGCGAGTTCATCGAACACAACCGCAACCGCTACCGGGTCAGCGTCGATTACCTGTTGTCGGCGGCCATCGTCAAGGGCTACGAGCAGTTCTACCTGCCACGTATGACCGGCATGCCGCTGTTCTTTGGCAAGGGCGACAGCCCTGCCCTGGAGATGGCCCTGCGTACCGAGAACAACCAGCACGTGCTCGAGTACTGGCGGGATGCCAAGAACCGCGACATGCTCGCCAGCCTCTTCCCGGCGGCGCGGATGCGCTCGCTGATCCCGGCCAGAGGAGCACTGCGCGAGACCCTGATCTACAGCTTCACCCATTCGGTACGCAGCCACCTCTACTTCTTCTCCGCCACCCGGGAGGAGTTGCAGCAGAGCGGCCTGGCCTCGCTGTTCTTCCAGGTCGGCGCTCGCCGCCCCAGCTGGCGCGTTTATAAATTCAGCCTGGAGGCTTGTTCTCTGCACGAGGCGGATCTCGATAGCCAGTCGGAGTCCCATCAGTTGCAGGATATGCTGATGCGCGAGCGGCTCCAGCAGATAGGCCATGTCGGCCTGCTGCAGGAGATCGGGTTGGACAATCAGCGCGACGAGTTTCGCTACGATGCCAACCAGCCACACAATGCCAACGAGTTGCAGCGCTTCGGCCACGACACCAGCGCTACCCCCTTCGACATCGAGACGCTGCACTACGTGCAACTGCGCAAGGAGGCGCGCTACATCCACAAGACGGCGATCGTGATCCGCCACCAGGAGAGAGCCTGGCTCGGCTGGACCCGCGACATCTCGGCCCATGGCATGCAAATCGAGCTGGAGGAGGCGTTCGTGGGAGAGAAGGGGGAGATCATCACCGTCGCCCTGCCCCGGCTGCAGGATCTCGCCAAGAGCATGGATCTGCAGCGCCTGCCCTATCGGCTGGTCAGTCTCAACCTGAGCCGCACCGTGCTGCACCTGTGCATCGAAGGGGACGCGGCGCGCCACATCGGCCATCAGTTCTTCAGCCTGCTGATCGAGAGCAACCAGAACAAGCTCAAGACCACCCGGGAGCACAGGCGCTACCGCGGCATGGCACGGGCGCTGCGCAACATCTTCACCCATCACACCTTCAACACGCCTGTCTATCTCAACAAACTCAAGGCTGCCCCGACACCGGCCGCAGTGGGGCTTGCCCCCCGGCCACGCAGCCTCTCCCGACTGTTACAGGCCTGCGCCGAGCAAGAGGATCAGGCGAACCTCTACCCCCTGTTCCAGGGCGGGTTGCTCAAGACCCTGCTGCTCAACCCCTTGCGGGCCATCGAGCGGGAAGACAAACCCAAGGAGGAGGAGGTCTACATCGCCAGCCTGCACTCACAGGGCGGCGCCCCCTTGTTTCTCAGCCGTTTGGCCAGCAGCTTTGCGTCGCTGGAGGACAAGCGACGCTTCGTCGAGCTGGCCCTGCAGCAGGGGGAGTTCTACTCGGTGCTGGTCGGCATCTCCCGCACCGGCCGACCGGACACCAGCTTCATCGCCAACGAGCTGGACTACATCGCCAAGTTTGCCATTCACAAGGCCAAGAAACTGGAGGAGGAGCTGTGGAGCGTGGTGGGGGTCGGTGAGCTGACCGACACCAGTCAGGCCACCCTGTTCCGACTCGGCATCACCTCACCCCCAGCTTGACCGGCGGGGAAGGCATGGCTGACGACAAGGGAGACCTAGCGGGTCGCCCTTGTCGTATCAAGCTGGCCTCAGACCGTCTGGGAATGGCTCAGCGGGTGCCGCTTGGTGAGGTAAGGCATCAGATCGGTTGCGGATCCTGCAACCAGCTCAGGATCTGGGGAAAGTGATCCTCCTGGGCCTGGGGAGCGGTCAGCATATTAATGTGGTCGTAGTCGAGCCGGTTGCCGTTGTCGAGCCCGAGCCGGGTGTGGCGCGTGGCCGAGCCCATCTCGGTGCTGAAACGGCGCACATCTATGGGATGACCCAGCACCTTGTCCGCCTTGGCCGAGATCATCCAGAGCGGTGGCCAGGCCACCCGAGCCGCCGCCTCGTCATAGGCGAAGCCGTCGTGAGGATCCTGCCAGGGCCCGCATTTCACCCAGGGAATGGTCTCCTGCAGGTAACGCAGGGGCTCATCATCCGCCCCCATCTTCAACTTGCGTGCCGCCAGAAAGCCGCTGCCGCGTGCCAGCCAGGGCGCCAGCCGATTCCAGATCAAGTCCACCTTCAGCCAGCGTTCCGGATTCTGCACCGACACGCCCCGCTTGGTGCCGAAGAACACCAGACTCGCGATCTGGTCGGCAAGCTCGGGGAAGCGAGCCAGGGTCGAGGCCATGATGACTCCGCCCCAGGAGTGGGCCATCCAGTGCACCCTGGCACCGGCATGACGGGCGGTAACCCAGTGTTGCAGCGCGGGCACATCTTCTGTGATGAGCTCATGCTGGCCGTGCCCGGTCCGCTGGGCGATGGCCGGCGTGCTGAGGCCCCGGCCACGCAAGTCGGCCACATAGACCTGATAACCGTGGCGGGCCAGATAACAGGCAAGCCCCTTGCCGGATTCGGTGTAGAAGATGCGGCCGTTCTCGATGGCGCCGTGCACCATCAGGATGGGGTCGGCATGGACCGCCACCTTTGGCTGGATGTGACGCACGTGCAGCCGATGCTCGCCGCAGGGGATAAACAGGGATTGTTGCAACAGTTCCATCTCGTTTTCAGGTCCTCCTTGACCCTCTTCAGCAGTTATTCCAGCGGTGCTCGCGACAAGAGCGGGCCGACAGCAGGCAGAGCACCCCTTCCAGATCGTGATGATTGAGGGTGGCGGCCGCCTGGGCCCGCACCAGCGGCTTGGCGTGGATGGCGATACCGAGGCCGGCCACCGCCATCATCTTGAGATCGTTGGCCCCGTCACCGACGGCGACGGTCTGGGCCGACGCTATACCGTACTCGGCCGCCAGCCGTTGCAGTACCTCGGCCTTGACGGTGGCATCCACTATGGGGCCACTCACCTTGCCACTCAGGCAATCCCCCTCCACCGCCAGCGCGTTGGCGAAGATGGCATCCAGCCCCAGCGCCTGCTGCAATTCGCCGGCGAAGCGGGTGAAGCCACCGGAGGCGATCGCCACCTTCCAGCCTGCTCGCTTGAGGGTATCGACCATCAGTTGCAGACCCGGCATCCAGGGCATGTTGGCCGCTACCTCGTCGAGAATGGTGACCGGCGCCCCTTCCAGCAGGGCGACCCGGCTGCGCAGGCTGTCGGCAAACTCCAGCTTGCCCTGCATGGCCGCCGCCGTGACGGCGGCGACCTGCTCGCCCACCCCGGCCAGACGGGCTATCTCATCGATGCACTCGATACGGATGGCGGTGGAATCCATGTCCATCACCAGCAGGCCAGGCTCGCTCAGGCTGGGCAGGGCGGGCAGATGACAGACATCGATGTCCCACTCCTGCGCCTTGAGCGCCTGCACCAGCTCAGGGGAGAAGCGGCTAGTGCCGAGCAGCAGCAAAGGGATGCCAGCCTGCTCTCCCAGGGGATAGAGGCTAGCCTCGACTCCCTCGCATTCCAGCAGGGCCGCCAGCCGGCTCAGATGCCGGGTGCCGAGTGCCTTGCCAAACAGGACCAGCCAGGCGCCGTCATGGGCAGTGGCGGCGGGCAGCAAGGCCTGCGCGGTGAGCTGCCAGCAGGGTGCGCCACACAGGGCCTTCGGCCAATCGGGTAGGGAGGAGGAAAGTTGGGACAACAACATAAGGGGGACGCCTTCCTTGGAGATCATGGGGTTCATCATGCTGGCCCAGAGTAGCGTATTGCTTTTTGTACAGGCAAGCGCCAAGATCCCGCCAGCGATCCGTCGCTCAACGCAGAGAGCCCTGAGCCAAGTACCGCCATTGGTCGGGCAGGCATCAGGATCCCTTCATCGTCATACCTTCACCGCAAGAGGTTCAGTGCTGTGCGTCACCTCCCCATCAAACGTGTTGTCAGCCTGGCCACCGGGATCCTGCTCGGTCTCTGGGTGCTGGGGGTGCTTGTTCATATGCAGGGGGCGAGCCAGGCGGCATTGCACAACGAGGCGCGCGATCGGGCCCAGGCGTTGGTCGCCTACGCCGCCCGCGACATGAAACGCTGGATCAAGGAAGACAAGGAGAGCGAGCTGGAACGGCTGGCCCAGGATCTGGCCGCCGAGCCCGAGATCCTCGATGTCACCCTCTACGACGCCCGTGGCATCCCCCTCGCCCAGTCGGATCAGGCCGTGCCACTGGAGAGCCTGTTGCCCATCGGGGCTGACAACAAGTCCCCGCCGGAGCAGGGCAAGGGCCGCATCCAGTTCGTGCAAGAGGTGCTGGATGGCAACCTGACGCTCGGCTACCTGCGCATCACCCTGGAAGAGCAACAACTGCTGGCAGAGCAGGATACCCATCTCAAGGTGAATCAGGAGAAGCAGCGGCTGATGCTGCTGGTGATGCTGCTGGCGGGTCTGCTCATCTCCTACGGCGTGCGACGCAACTACATGCGGGTGCGCAAACACAAGAAAAAGAGCGCCCAGACGGCGGCTCCCAACGAGCACGCCCCACCGCCCGGCCTCGAATAAGGCGCTGTTCGCGAAACCTGTTGGTCTTGTTATTACCCCCCACTGTTCGAGTACCTGATCGAGATGTGTAGTGGTCTAATCATCCCGGACACCATTTTAGGTGGTACAGTCGCCACCAAGATCAGAGGTGTTCAATGACAAGATTACGTCGCTCATTTACTGCCGAATTCAAACTCGAAGCCGCATCCCTG
>NZ_JAKZFK010000056.1:0-9252 GCF_022549315.1 Aeromonas sp. MR16
AAAGCCCGCAGGACCTGGCGCAAGCGCGGGAGATGGTGCGTGAGGCGGTGGATATTTACAACCTGGAGCGACCGCATCATGCGTTGAAATACAGAACCCCCGATGCGGTGCATCGGGGGTTCTGAGTAACAAAAAGCTAGCTGAAAATGTGTAAACCTATTTCAGGACTAGACAGAATCCTCAGCGGAATCACTCTTCCAGGCTGATGCCGATGTTGGAGACACCGTCTTGCGCCGCAAACTGGCGAATGGCCAGGATGCGCTCGCTGTCGCGCTCATGGGCCACCCGCTTGAGCAGCTCGACCTGAAACTCCAGTTCGGCCTCGATGTACTCGTGCTCGTACAGCTCTTCGTCGGTCAGCTCGCGGCCTTCCAGCATGTCGATGAAACCGGCCACGGTTCCCACCGAAGCATGGCTGGCATCTTCGGCTTCTTCCCCCACCCGGCAGATCACCGAGTTGTAGGCACAGCCCAGTGCCACACAGGCATCCAGCGCCGGATAGGCACCGTAAGATTCAAACTTGCCTGGCTCGGGAATGTAGACCTCAAATGCCTCCAGAATGGCGCCCAGATTGACCCGGGATCCCTTCACTGTGAGGTAGTTCCACATCTGATCCAGCGCATGGCGAAATGCCTTCGCATCACCAAAACCGGCCGCCTGGGTAAACAGCACATAGTTGGGGTACATGCGCTCTGCCAGCGCCAGGGTGTAGACGGTCTGTTGCCAAGGCTGTAGCTCGGCCAGTCGCTTATAAAACTTGTCACCAAACACTGGAGTCGGATCCTTTGCAAAATGTGGGACGGATTGTAGCCCACGAGGGCCTTGGCGAAAACGAAAAAGCACCCGGCTCGGCTATCTTGCCCGATCAACTGGGGTAAGATGGAAACAGTACCTCCTCCGCCGTGCCATAAACATGATAAGGAACAAGAGTATGAGCCAACGTACCCTGCTTCTGCTCAGCCAGGACAACGCCCACTATGAACGCCTGCTCAAGGCGGCCCACCTCCCCCATCTGCGCATTCTGCGGGCCGACAACCAGAGCGAGGCCGAGAAACTGATCGGGGAGGCCCATATCCTGATGGCTGAGCCGGCCCGCGCCAAGCCGCTGTTGCCCAAGGCCGGCAAGCTCGGCTGGCTGCAATCCACCTATGCCGGGGTCGATGTGTTGCTGGATGCCAGCAGCCGCCACGACTACCTGCTGACCAATGTGCGCGGCATCTTCGGCCCGCTGATGAGTGAGTACGTGTTCGGTCACCTGTTCAGCCTGTCGCGCCAGTTGCCACTCTATCGTGAACAGCAGCAACAGAAGTTGTGGCAGAGCCATCCCTATCAAGGCCTGAAAGGCAAGACCCTGCTACTGCTCGGCACCGGCAGCATAGGCCAGCACATCGCCCAGACCGGCAAGCATTTCGGCATGAAGGTGCTTGGCATCAGCCACAGTGGCAATGAGCGGGCGGGCTTCGATCAGGTGTATCAGCTGCCTGCGCTGAACAAGATGCTGGCCCAGGCCGATGTCATCGTCAGCGTGTTGCCGGCAACCCGCGAGACCCGCCATCTGTTCACCGCCGAACGCTTCAGACATTGCAAGCCGAGCGCCATCTTCTTCAACGTCGGTCGGGGCAATGCCGTGCACGAGGGGGACCTGCTGGAGGCGCTGCGTACCGAGCAAATCGCGATGGCCGTGCTGGATGTGTTCGAGCAGGAACCCCTGCCCGCCACCAGCCCGCTCTGGCACCAGCCCAATCTCATCATCACCCCCCACAACAGCGCCTACAGCTTCCCGGAAGATGTGGCCCAGATCTTCATCCGCAACTACATCCGCTTCATCGAGGGCCAGCAGCTCGATGGCCGGATCGACTTCGACAAGGGCTACTGAGCCCTGGCTGCAATGAAAAGGCCCCGCCAATCTGGCGGGGCCTTTTCATATCCGGGACGGGGAAATTAACCCGCCTCCATCTCCTTGCGATAGCTCTTCACCTTGGCGAGGAACTGACGCTTGTCCTTGCCGGAGAGAGGTTCGGCCATCGGCAGCTTGACCTTCATGGGATCCACCGGACGGTTGTTGACCCGCACCTCGTAGTGCAGGTGGGCACCGGTGGAGCGACCCGTGTTGCCGGAGAGCGCAATCTTGTCCCCCATCTTCACCTTCTGGCCCGGCTTCACCAGCAACTTGCTCAGGTGCAGATAGCGGGTCATCAGGGTACGGCCATGCTTGATCACCACATAGGTACCGGCCAGCGGGTGGCGGGTCGCCTTGAGCACGACCCCATCACCGGTGGCCATGACCGCCGTCCCCACCGGCAGGGCGAAGTCGGTCCCCTCGTGGGGGCGAACCTGACCCGTGATGGGATGGCGCCGGGCAGGGTTGAAGTTGGAACTGACCCGGTAACGACTGTGGGTCGGATAACGGCGGAAGCCACGCTCCAGGCTGTTCGCCTGGCCATCATAATAGTTGCCATCTTCCGACAGCCAGGCAGACACCGTCTTGCCCTGGCTGAACACCTCCACCCCCAGCAGCTGGGTGTTGCCAGTGCTCTTGCCCTCGACCGTCTCCTGCTTCACCAGCACCTTGAACTTGTCACCCTTTTGCAGATCCTTGGCGAAATTCATTCGCCACTGGAACAGGTTGGCAATTTTCTGGATGTGGTTCGCCGGGATCCCCGCATTGCGGGCGCTGACATAGAAGCTGCCGTTGATGACACCGTCATAACTCTTCTGCTGCCACTGCACCTCTTCATTGAGCATGTTGGCGCTGTAAGTGTCGTCGGTGCGCTCCAGCACCAGGGTCTGCTTGATGTTCAGGCGGATCTTGAGCTGCTGCAGTATGTTGTCCTGATCGATCAGCAACTCTATGGTCTGGCCGGGCTTGAGCCGCGCCAGATTGTTCTTGGCATCCGCATCCAGCACCTTGTAGAGGGTGGTGGTGGAGAGCCCCAGGTTGTTGAAGATGGTGGTCAGGTTCTCACCGTTGCGCACCCGGTAATCCTGCCACTGGGGGGTTGCATCGGCCGGGATGTCATCCTCCGGGGCCGCAGCCTCCACCAGTTCGTGATCCGGAATGTCGTTGAAGTCGGTGTTGTCTTCGTTGGTTGCGGTGCCAGTGGTGGCGATCGGCAACTCCAGACGCAATGGCCGCTCCAGGATGTCACCTGGGGCTGGCAATACGGCTACCGCTGACAGCGTCATGGCCGTGAGCAATAGCATGGCGTAAAAATGTTTGCGGGGAACCGGGGGTTCCCAGTTGGCAGCCTGCGCTACCAAGGGACGGAGACGTTTCATCCGCTATCCTGTCGTTAGATCTAAGGGTGGTAGTTGTGGGTCTGTTTTTATGAGTTTTTATTATGAAAACCGAATATCTGGTTTTTAGACCTAAATACTTACAAAAAGTTCATAGCTATATGCACGAACCTCACATTTTATGCATAACCTCCCTGCATGGGCAGAAATGATCGTCGCTTTCAGCCATTTTTTTCTATTTTTAAGAACCGGGTCCGGTTGTTTTCGCAGCCGAATCATCAAATGTTGCAATAACATTGCCATGGAGTAGGTATGTCATTGGCCAGATTGTTAAATGTAATCATTCTGATCCTGTTCGCCATCGGTGCCATCCTGCTGTTCATGCTTGAGATCACCACGGTACGGCAATCCATCCTCGATCAGATGTCGGCCAACCTGGAGACCGCCATCACGGCGCTGGGGCTGGTGCTGCAGGGGACCCTGCTCAACGACGACAAGGTGCTGGCGGAAACCATCGTCAACGCCATGTTCGACGGCGGCTTCGTCAGCTCGGTCACCCTGCTGGACCCGGATGGTCAAATACTGTTTCAGAAGGCATTTCACACGGCGCAGCAGAACATCCCCAGCTGGCTGCCGACCGTCGTTCACATGCCGCCGGTCAAGGTGGAGCAGGAGCTCACCGACGGCTGGCGCATCCTCGGCACCCTCACCCTCGAGGGGCACAAGGGCTATGCCTACCAGCACCTGTGGAATGCCATCAGCCGGACCGGGCTGGCCCTGCTCGGTGGTCTGGTGGTACTGACCCTCATCATCCAGTGGGTGTGCAATCGCCTGCTTCGCCCCCTCGAGGAGGTCAGCCTGCAGTTGATGCAGATCCGAAAACGCCAGTTCAGCGGCAACCTGCCGACTCCCTGGATGCGGGAACTGCAGGAGGTTGTCACCTCCATCAACCAGCTGATCTCGGAGCGCAAGCGAGACCTGCTGCAACAGCGGCTCAAGATCACCCAGCTCGGCAAGCACGATGACATTCAGGCCCAGCAACCGCTGATGGGACTGGCCGAGACCGCAAACGGCATGCATCTGCAGCACTTTGTCTCCACTCAGGGAGACATCAGGCTATACAGCCGGCTTATTCCCCGCACCCCGCCGACCACGGACAGTTCGCCCGACGAGATCCGGGCCCTGCTCAACGACTGGTTGGCCCAGAAGGCTGAGGGGATCCAGCTCCCCCTCAGCCTGCTCACTCATCCCGACTGGGCGCAGTTCGCCTCATCCCTGGCGAGCGGCAAGGGCAAGACTCTGGACTGGCGCTGGGATCTGGCCAGCTTCCCCCCGCTGGCCGAGGAGCGGCTGACGGCGCTGCAGGCCCAAGGGGTCGAGATGGCATTCAGCAACGTGCCGATGAACAACGACAACCTGGCCAGGCTCGACCCCGTCAGGCCGGTATTCATCAGCTGTCAGCTGACCCAGACCCCCCTCTACTGGAATCTGCTCTCCCAGTGCCTGCATGCCTCCGGCTATACCCTGCTGGCAGAAGCGAGCGAGGTGAGCGACATAGACACCCTGCGCGGCTGGGGTATAGATGGTTATGCTAGCCGGGAGGCATCATGAGAGCTTTTCTGCTGTTACTTGCCCTGTTGTGGCAACCCGGCTCGCACGCCGCCACCATAGCCACGGGTGGCGAGCAGGGTATTTATTACCAGATCATCAAGGAGTTCTGCCGACTGGCCGGCAAGAGTGACCCGGATCTGCAATGCAAACTGCAGGCCAGCTCAGGCTCCATCGAGAATCTGCGTCTGCTGCAAACGGGAGAGATCCCCTACGCCCTCGTCCAATCTGACTGGCTCTATCAGGCCAGTCATGGCATCGGACCTTTTGCCAAGCAACCCCAACCCGAGCTGCGGGCACTCTTCGCGACTCATGCCGAGCCTTTCACCATAGTAGTGCGGGCCGACGGCGACCTCACCACACTGGATCAGCTCAAGCTGGCCCCCATCGATATGGGGCTGAAGAGTTCGGGTACCCGCCAGACTGCCCTGGCACTGTTTTCTGCCATGGGTGTAAAGGAGCAGGATCTGGATCTGAAGAGCGTGGCCAACCTGGCCGAGGCGCTGTGCAGCAAGCAGATCGATGCCTATGGACTGGTGATGGGGCATCCGAACCGGATCGTATTGGAGACTGCCAAGCGCTGCGCCATCAGCTTTTTACCCATCGATGGGCCGGTTCGGGAGCAACTGTTGAAGGGGGTGACGTTCTATCAACGCAGTCAAGTGCCAGCCCGCATCTACCCGGGCAATCTGAAAGCCACCCCCACCTTCGCCATCGCCGCCACCCTGGTCACCAATGGCACCACGCCAGATGCCGATGTCTATCGTCTGACCAAGGCGATGCTGAGCCAGCAAACCAGCTTCAACGAGCAGACCTACGGCTACGCCAACCTGTTCCACAAGGCGCGCAACAAGATAGGTCCGGTGCTGAGTGTCGAGCAGCATCCGGGGGCGACAAAGTATTTCGAGGAATTGAAAGCGGCGGGCAAGCTATAGCTGACGGCGGGGGGTACGCAGATGCTCGCTGGAGAAGCGGCTCTGCATCGAGGTCCATTGCGTCAGGCGATCGGCGCTGCCAGCCAGTGTTCCCTCGCGCCGTGACTTCATGACCCAGATACTCTTGGCATCGAAGCTATAAACGGGTTGCAGATCGTTGCGCTTGCTGCCGGGCAGAATACGGCCGTTGATGTTGTCGAGTACCATGGGATCGGACTTGGTGGTCGAGAAGTAGAGCGTCACCATGTGAAACTGGTTGTACCGAATGGCCTTCACGTAGGCCAACCGCAGCTTCTTCTCATCGACCCCAAGCTCCATCAGGGTGTAGTACTTGGAGATACTGTAATCCTCGCAGTCCCCTCCCCGGGCGCCGATAAACTCCAGCGGATTGGCCCAATAATCTTCCTCTCCCCACAGCTTGGGATCGTCGCTGTAGGTCAGATTGTTGAAGTAGTTGTTCACCAGCTCCAGCTTCTGCTGATCCGTGGTGCCCGCTCTGGGTGTGAGCAGCCGGGAAAACGCCTCGGCCCGCTGCAATGCCCGGCCACCGTAAACCTCCTGCAACTTGGCCTTCAGCTCAGGGCTGGCAATGTAACTGGAGAGCTGGGAAGCCTGCAACGGGGTACAGCTCAATGCCGCGATGCAGGCAGGGACAATCCATTTCATACCGAACACTCCATTTCATACGCTGGAGGTCAGTATAGTCAGCCCTGACGGTCAGATGACCACGGTCGCCACCTTTAGCGGCACTCGGCAAAGGCATCGGCCAGTTGCTGCATGAATTGCGGATAACCATCGGGACCGAGCGGCACCTGTTCGCCTACCTCATCCAGCAGCAACACCTTGGCCCCCGTATTGCGAGCGACCGACTCGATCACCGCCGGCGAGAACTGTGGCTCGGCATAGATGCAGCTCGCCTGCTTCTCCTCCAGCGCCTTGCGGATCTCCACCAGCGTCTTGGCCCCCGGGCGGCGCTCCGGGCTCACGGTGAAGTGCCCCTTGGATCTCATGCCGTAATGACGCTCCCAGTAACCATAGGCTTCGTGGAAGACGAAATACCCCCTCTGGTTCACCGCCGTCATCTGCCCGGAAATGAGCTTGTCCTTGGCCTCCACCTTGGCCTTGAAGGCCAACAAGTTGGCGCGATAACGTTCGGCATTGGCCGGATCCTGGGCACTCAGAGTCTCGCTCAGCGCACCGGCGATGACCAGTGCCTGGGTCGGCCCCAGCCAGATGTGAGGGTCGACCCCTTCGTGATGATGCCCCTCGTGCCCATCATGGTCATGATCTTCGTCGGCATGCTCTTCATGCCCGGTCTGCTTGCTGTAGTCGAACAGCGGCATGCCCTGAACCTTGGTCAGGGTCAGCACATGGGGATGCTTGGCCAGCGGCTTGGCCATGAAGCCTTCCAGCTCCGGGCCGACCCAGACCACCAAATCGGCGTCGTTGATGCTGCGGATGTCGGAAGGACGCAGGGCGAAGTCATGGGGAGAGGCACCGGTCGGCAGCAACACCTTGGGTTCACTCACGCCGTCGGTGATGGCGGCCGCGATAAAGCCGAGGGGTTTGATGGTGGTCAGCACCTCGAGGGCACGAACAGGCAGACTCACCACCAGCAAGGCAGTGATCAGGGTAAGAATTCGCATAGGGGTCTCGTCAGGAAGTGAGTGTGTGATAATATAACAAACCAATGCTGTTGTTATATTATAACTCTCACAGGCTGTAAACCCCGGAGCTGTCATGACCCAACTGGTGGAGCTGAAAGATGTCTGTCTCTCGTTCGACGGACGATCCGTGCTCGACAAGGTCTCCTTTACCCTGAACAAAGGCAAAATCACCACCCTGGTCGGCCCAAACGGGGCAGGCAAGAGCACCCTGAGCAAGCTGGTGCTGGGCCTGCTCAGCCCGGACTCCGGCCAGATCCTGCGCCGTCGCGATCTGCGGGTCGGCTATGTGCCCCAGCGCCTCTATCTGGATCCCACCCTGCCGCTGACGGTGCGCCGCTTCCTGCAGCTTGGCAAGAACGGCCGTCTCTCCATCGACGAGGCGCTGAACCGGGTCGGGGCCCAGGAGCTGCTGGACAACCGGATGCAGAAACTCTCAGGTGGCGAGATGCAGCGGGTGCTGCTGGCCCGCGCCCTGCTGGTCAAACCCGAGCTGCTGGTGCTGGACGAGCCGGTACAGGGGGTCGATATCAGCGGCCAGATCGAGCTCTACGCCCTCATCGGCCAACTCGCCGCTGAGCTCAACTGCGCCGTGCTGATGGTCTCACACGACCTGCACCTGGTGATGGCCAGCACCCACGAGGTGATCTGCCTCAATCGCCATGTCTGCTGTCACGGCGAGCCGGAGAGCGTGGCCCGTCACCCGGAATTCGCCCGCCTGTTCGGGCGGCCGGAACAGGAGGTGCTGGCGGTCTACACCCACCATCACCACTGCGACGGCGAACACCATCATCATGAACCCCAGGCGCCCGTCATCCGCCTGCCCTCTCGCAAGCAATAGGACATTCCAGTGGACAGCTTTTTGTTATATGCCCTCGCGGCCGGCCTCGGCATCGCCCTGCTGGCCGGCCCCCTCGGCAGCTTCGTGGTGTGGCGCAAGATGGCCTATTTTGGCGACACCCTCTCCCATGCCTGCCTGTTTGGCATAGCGCTGGGGATACTGCTGCAGGTCGACCTCACCCTGGCGGTCGTCGTCTGCTGCCTCGCCATGGCCATGCTGCTAGTCATCATGAGCCGCAATCAGCAGGTCGCCACCGACACCCTGCTCGGCATTCTGGCTCACAGCGCCCTGTCGCTCGGTCTGGTCACCCTGAGTTTCATGGACAACGTGCGGGTGGACCTGATGGCCTACCTGTTCGGCGATCTGCTCTCGGTGCAACCCATGGATCTGCTCTGGATCTACGGCGGCGGCGCCCTGGTGTTGCTCACCCTGTGGCGGCTCTGGGATCCCCTGCTCTCCATGACCATCTCCGAGGAGCTGGCGCGGGTGGAAGGGGTGCGGGTCGACGTGCTGCGCTGCGTGCTGATGCTGCTGATCGGGCTGGTGATCGCGGTGGCGATGAAGTTTGTCGGCGCCCTCATCATCACCTCCTTGCTGATCATTCCCGCCGCCACCGCCCGCCGCTTCAGCCAGACGCCGGAGCAGATGGCGGGCCTGGCGGCCCTGATAGGTTGCCTGGCGGTGCTGGGGGGGCTCAGTCTCTCCTGGTATCAGGACACCCCTGCCGGCCCCTCGGTCGTGGTCTGTGCCACCAGCCTGTTTGTGCTCAGTCAGTTCAAGAAAGCCTGAATCTCGAGTGGCCTGATCGTTGCTATCAGGCCACTCCAAATCTCGGCCCCTCGGTCGTGGTCTGTGCCACCAGCCTGTTTGTGCTCAGTCAGTTCAAGAAAGCCTGAATCTCGGGTGGCCTGATCGTTGCTGTCAGGCCACTCCCAATCTCGGCCCCCCGGTCGTGGTCTGTGCCACC
>NZ_JAKZFK010000057.1:0-9192 GCF_022549315.1 Aeromonas sp. MR16
GGGATATCAGTTACTACCTGATGGATTACTACAACTGGCGGCGTCCACATCAACACAATGACGGGATCGCGCCAGCAAAAGCCGAGGATCGGCCTAACCAAGTGTCCGGATTTAGTTGACCACTACAGTGAGCTAACAAGCGCATTTCATATAACAGCACCTAGGCAACTTTAATCTTGCCGATAAATAAAAAACCTAGCGGTATAAGGTATAGTATTGTGCCCTTCTGCCCCTGATCACGCTTCTAAACTCACAACTACTTATTAGGCTCGCTCCTGCGAAGCTCAGCACTCTCCTCTCCTCGCATTTCAGGTACAGTACCTGATGGCCGATCTTAATGATCGTTGGAGCCCAAAATCACATACCTCGTTCTGACTAAAGCGGCTGTACTGAGTGCCCCCAGCTCAAAGACGGGCACGGTATTGCTCCCCCTCCAATCCGCCGAGGGTCAGAGGCAACGTCAGGGACGCCATCAGGGATGATGGCGTAGCCGCAGTCGGCACAGGGATGATGGCGTAGCCGCAGTCGGCACAGGGATGTGCCGTCTGCGGCGACCCGTCCGATGTTGGCTCTGGACCGAGGGCACTGGCGAAGCCAGCGGATTGGCGGGGGTGGCCTTTCTTTTGGTGACTTTTCTTTGGCCACGCAAAGAAAAGTTACTCGCCCAAGCCCGAAGGGCGGGCGAAACCCTGTCGAGGGCCCAGCCCTCGCGTCCTGCACGGCGCCAGCCGTGCCATCAGCAAGCGCCCCCTCATCCCCAACCCTTCTCCCGCAAGGGGAGAAGGGAGCAAGACGCTCTCCTGCGAGAAGGGAGAGGCAAAGACTATCTCGGGGATGATCCCCTCTCCCGTTGGGAGAGGGTCAGGGTGAGGGGATTACAGCGCCTCCAATCTCGCGTAAGCAGTGACGAGCCACTTGGCGCCGACGTCGTCGAACTGGATCTGCACCCGGCTCTGCTGGCCGACCCCTTCGAAGTTCAAGACGATCCCTTCCCCGAATTTCGGATGGAGCACCCGCTGGCCAAGCTTGATGCCGCTGGCGTCGAAGCTCTGCTGCACCTCGTTCTGGCTGAAGCGGCCGTACTGGGTGGGTCGGCTGACCTGGGTGCGCAGCCGGATCTCTTCCAGACACTCGGCGGGCATCTCGCGGATAAAGCGGCTCGGCTTGTGGAACATCTCGCGGCCGTAGATGCGGCGGCTCTCGGCATAACAGATGTAGAGCTTCTCCATGGCGCGGGTCATGCCGACGTAACAGAGACGCCGCTCCTCCTCGAGCCGGCCCGACTCCTCGGTGGATTGCTGGCTGGGGAACATCCCCTCCTCGACGCCGACCAGCAGCACCAGGGGGAACTCCAGCCCCTTGGCGCTGTGCAGTGTCATCAGCTGTACCGCATCGGCGTACTCGTCCGCCTGATTCTCGCCGGATTCCAGCGCCGCGTGGGCGAGGAAGGCGGAGAGATCGCTCATGTCTTCCAGCTCGTCCGGGCGCTGGTACTGGCGGCAGGCGGTGACCAGCTCGTCCAGGTTCTCTACCCGTGCCTGGGACTTCTCGCCCTTCTCCGCCAGATACATGGCCTTGAGGCCGGAATTCTGGATGGCGATATCCGCCTGCTGGTGCAAGGGCAACATGCCAACCTGCTCCTCCAGGGCATCGATGAGATCCACAAAACCGCGCACCGCGTTGCCGGCGCGACCGGTCAGCACCTTGTCGTTGAGCAGCGTCTTGGCGGACTGCCAGAGGTTCTGGCCCTGATCCCGGGCGTTGTTGCGCAATATCTCCAGGGTGCGATCGCCTATGCCCCGGGTCGGGGTGTTGACGACCCGCTCGAAGCTGGCGTCATCGCCTCTGTTGTTGATAAGGCGCAGGTAGGCCATGGCGTCCTTGATTTCCTGGCGCTCGAAGAAGCGCAGGCCGCCGTAGATGCGATAGGGCATGGCGTCCTGCATCAGCGCCTCTTCCAGCACCCGGGACTGGGCGTTGGAGCGGTAGAGGATGGCGCAGTCGGCGAGCAAACCGCCCTTCTCCTTCCAATCCTTGAGACGGCCGACCACGAAGCGCGCCTCGTCCACCTCGTTGAAGGCGGCGTAGAGGGAAATCGGATCCCCTTCTGCCCCCTCGGTCCACAGCTCCTTGCCGAGCCGCTCCGAGTTGTTGGCGATGACGCAGTTGGCGGCTTTCAGGATATTAGCGGTGGAGCGGTAGTTCTGCTCGAGGCGAATGGTCTCGGCGCCCTGATAGTCGGTCAGGAAGCGCTGGATGTTCTCAATCTTGGCGCCGCGCCAGCCGTAGATGGACTGGTCATCGTCACCCACTATCATCACCTTGCCGGACTCCCCTGCCAGCATTCGCAGCCAGGCGTACTGGATGCCGTTGGTGTCCTGGAACTCGTCCACCAGTATGTTCTGGAAGCGATCCCGGTAGTGCTCGAGGATGTGGGGCTTGTTCAGCCACAGCTCGTGGGCGCGCAGCAAGAGTTCTGCGAAGTCCACCAGCCCGGAGCGATCGCAGGTCTCCTGGTAGGTCTTGTAGATCTGCTGATAGGTGCGGGTGACGGGGTCGCCATAGAGATCGATGTCGCCGGGGCGCAGCCCCTCATCTTTCTTGCCGTTGATGTAACCCATCACGGCGCGGGGGGCCCAGTGCTTCTCGTCGAGATTCAGCGCCTTGAGCACCCGCCGGATGAGGCGGTACTGATCGTCGGAGTCGAGGATCTGGAAGTCTTGCGGCAGGCCCGCATCCAGATGATGGGCCCGCAGCAGGCGGTGGGCGATACCGTGGAAGGTGCCGATCCACATGCCGCGTACGCCGTCGCCTATCACCTTCTCGACCCGACCGCGCATCTCGGCGGCGGCCTTGTTGGTGAAGGTCACGGCGATGATGGAGAAGGGTGAGCAGCGTTCCACCTGCATCAGCCAGGCGATACGGTGCACCAGCACCCGGGTCTTGCCCGAGCCGGCACCGGCCAGCACCAGCAGATTGCTGCGGGGCGCCGCAACGGCATCTCTTTGCTTGTCGTTGAGCCCGTCGAGCAGGGTCGAAACGTCCATCACCACTCCTGTTTATTTATACAGGCGGCGATTATACGGCCTGCGGCGCCAGAGACCAAATCGACATGCGGAGGGCACAGGAGCGGCCCAAAGTGACGGCGATGCCATGCCACAAATTGGCGCCAATGGAAGCTAGCTTTTTCACCACTTGATTAAAACGATTGCGCACAACCATATGAATATAAACAAAAATGTCATTTGACCCCTATTAATCACAGAATTTAATTCTGAAAACGACGTCAAAAACAAACACTTATAAAGCAAATTGCTTATATTTCAAACCGTTAACGCAAACGTTTTTCCTTTATGATCTCCTTGACCCACAATCTGGCTCACTTACAGTTAGCCAGCGTGCTATATGACCTGCCCAGGCAGGTTGTGGACCCTCACATAACAATCAAGGATACGATCGTGACTAAAGTGCTCAAGCTGGCCACCGTTGCCGCCTTCACCCTCGCTGCCCTTTCCGCTCAGGCAGCTTCCGAGCCCGCCGTCATCTATGACACCGCTGGCAAATTCGACAAATCCTTCAACGAAGCCGTGTTCCGCAATGGCGTCGAAGTCTACAACAAAGACAAGGGCGTCAAGGTCAAGGAGTTCGAACCCCAGAACGAAGCCCAGCGTGAGCAGGGCCTGCGTCGTCTGGCCAGCCGTGGCAACGGTCCCATCGTCGCCGTCGGCTTCAACATGGGCTCCGCGGTAGAAAAAGTCGCCACCGAATTCCCGAACACCCAGTTCACCATCATCGACATGGTGGTCGACAAGCCGAACGTACAGTCCCTCATCTTCAAGGAGCATGAAGGTTCCTTCCTGGTGGGTGCACTGGCGGCCATCGCCTCCAAGAGCGGCAAGGTCGGCTTCGTGGGCGGCATGGACATCCCGCTGATCCGCAAATTCCAGTGCGGCTACGAGCAGGGCGCCAAGTACATCAATCCGAAGATCGACGTATACCAGAACATGACCGGCTCCACCCCGGCCGCCTTTGCTGACCCGGCCAAGGGTGCGGAACTGGCCAAGTCCCAGTTCGCCAAGGGCGCCGACGTGGTTTATGCCGCCGCCGGCGGTACCGGTATCGGTGTCTATCAGGCCGCCAAGGACGAAGGCAAGCTGGCCATCGGCGTGGATTCCAACCAGAACCACCTGCAACCTGGCACCATGCTGACCTCCATGGTCAAAGACGTTGGCATGGCCGCGTACAAGTCTTGGGATGACGGTGCCAAGGGCACCTGGAAACCGGGTATCCAGACTCTGGGTCTGGCCGAAGGTGGTGTGGATTGGGCCATCGACGAGAACAACAAGGCGTTGATCACGCCGGAAATGAAAGCCAAGGTTGATGCCATCAAGGCCGACATCATCGCCGGCAAGATCAAGGTGCATGACTACATGAGCGACAACAGCTGCAAATACTGAGTCGGCACTACTACGCTCAAACCTGATGACCGGCCCACAGGGGCCGGTTTTTAGTTCCCATTTCATGACCGGACGGAATCATGGATCAGACAGATCGCTATGCCATCGAATTAAGAGGTATCGATAAGCGGTTCGGCGAAGTGTACGCCAACAAGCAGATCGACCTTCAGGTTCAGAAAGGCAGTATTCACGGCATCGTCGGCGAAAATGGCGCCGGCAAGTCGACTCTGATGAGCATCATCTACGGTTTCTACCACGCCGACAAAGGCGAGATGCTGATCGACGGCAACCCCTTCAAGCCCCATGGCTCACAAGATGCGATCGCCGCAGGTGTGGGCATGGTGCACCAGCACTTCATGCTGGTGAACAATTTCACCGTGCTGGAGAACGTCATTCTCGGCGCGGAAAATGGCTGGCATCTGGGCAAGAGCCTGGCGGCGGCCGAGAAGCTGCTCGGCGAGCTGGCACGGGATTATGGTCTCGAGGTGCCGCTGCACGAAAAGGTCGAGGATCTGCCGGTGGGCCTGCAACAGCGGGTCGAGATCCTCAAGGCGCTCTATCGTGGCGCCCGCATCCTTATCCTCGACGAACCGACCGGGGTACTGACCCCGCAAGAGGCGGATCACCTGTTCGAGGTGCTCAAGAAGCTGCGGGATCAGGGCGCAACCATCATCATCATTACCCACAAGCTGCGGGAGATCCTGGCCATCACGGATCAGGTCTCCATCATGCGCCGGGGCGAGATGGTGGCCCACGTCGCCACCAAGGATACCGACAAGGAGCAGCTGGCCGAGCTGATGGTGGGCCGCAAGGTGCGCCTCAAGGTCGACAAGGGTACCGCCCAGCCAGGCGAAGCCAAGCTCAAGGTCGAAGGGCTGTGCTACTTCGATGACGCCAAGGTGGAACGGGTCAAGTCCGTCAGCTTCGAGGTGCGGGCAGGGGAAGTGGTCGGCATCGCCGGGGTCTCCGGCAACGGCCAATCCGAGCTGCTCAGCCTGCTCGGCGGCATCATCAAGCCCAGCAAGGGCAGCTTTACCATCACCGGCCGCGGCCAGGTGCATCTGGTCAATCCGGCCCAACCGGCCGACCCGGAGCAGGTGCGCAACTTTGGTCTCGGCCACATCCCGGAAGACCGCCACAAGATGGGGCTGATCAATCGCTTCGAGGCGAAAGAGGCCTTCATCCTCGGCTATCACCGCCGCCCCCAGTACAACAGGGGCTGGCTGCAGAACAAGGACGCGATCCTGCAGGATTGCCAGGCCAAGATGGACAAGTGGGACGTGCGCCCCCCCCATCCCGACCACAAGACCGCGAACTTCTCCGGCGGCAACCAGCAGAAGCTGGTGATCGCCCGTGAGGTGGAGCAGGACCCGGATGTGCTGCTGGTCGGCCAGCCGACCCGTGGGGTCGACATCGGCGCCATCGAGTACATCCACCAGCAGATCATCGCCATGCGCGACAAGGGCAAGGCCGTGTTGCTGGTATCGGTTGAGCTGGACGAGATCATGAGCCTGTCGGACCGGATCCTGGTCATCGCCGACGGTCGCATCGTCGGGGAGCTGGACGGCGCCAAGGCGGATGAACGCACAATCGGCCTGATGATGGCAAATATCATTCCCGACGAGATTGCCAAGGAGGCTCGCCCATGAGCCAGACACGTATTCCTGCCTGGATCTCCGTGGGCGTGCTGCCCGCGATCAACATACTGCTGGCCTTCCTGGTGTCGGCCATCCTGTTCTATTACCTCGACATCAACCCGCTCGATGCCGCCGACATCATGTGGTACGGCGCCTTCGGGACCGGCGAGGGGATAGGCTTCACCCTCTACTACGCGACCGGCTTCATCTTCACCGGTCTGGCGGTGGCGGTGGCCTTCCACGCCGGTCTGTTCAACATCGGCGGTGAGGGCCAGGCCTATATCGGCGGCCTCGGCGTGGGACTGGTCTGCCTGCTGCTCGGTGACGTGCTGCCATTCGCGCTGTTGCTGCCGCTGGCCATCATCGCCGGCGGTCTGTTCGGTGCGGCCTGGGCCTTCATCCCGGCCTGGCTGCAAGCCAAGCGCGGCAGCCACATCGTCATCACCACCATCATGTTCAACTTCATTGCCGCCTCCCTGATGGCCTACCTGCTGGTCGACGTCTTCAAACCGCCAGGATCCATGGCCACCGAGAGCAAGGTGTTCGCCGTGGCGAGCTGGCTGCCGAAGATGAGTGAGCTGGCGGCCGGTTTCGGCGTGACCATGCCCAACAGCCCGCTGAACATCAGCTTCTTCTGGGCGCTGATCTGTGCGGTGCTGGTCTGGGTCTTCATCTGGCATACCCGCTGGGGTTACGAGATCCGCTCGGTCGGCGCCAGCCAGAGCGCCTCCGCCTATGCGGGCATCTCCTATCCCAAGGTGGTGATCCTGGCCATGGTGATCTCCGGCATGCTGGCGGGCTTCTTCGCCCTCAACGTGCTGCAGGGGGAACTGCACCAGATCAAGCTCAACTTCGTGGAAGGTTTCGGCTTCACCGGTATCGCGGTGGCGCTGATGGGGCGCAACCACCCGGTCGGCGTCATCATCGCCAGCCTGCTGTTCGGCTTCCTCTATCAGGGCGGCGCCGAGCTCAGCTTCGAATTCGGGGTGGATCGCAACATAGTGGTGGTGCTGCAGGGTCTGGTGATCCTGTTCTGTGGCGCCCTTGAGCACATGCTGCGCCCGCGCATCGAGCAGGCTTATCTGGCCTTCGCCAACCGTTCAGCCGCGCAAGTCAAAGGAGCCTGACCATCATGTTCGAAACATTGATTCTGATGCTGGATGCGACCATTCGTACCGCACCGCCGCTGATCCTGGCCGCCATGGATGACAGGAATGTTCTGTGCGCTGAAGGGAGTCCAAGCCATGTTTGAAACCCTTATATTGATGCTGGATGCCACTATCCGTACCGCACCACCGCTCATCCTGGCCGCCATGGCAGGGATGTTCTGCGAGCGCTCCGGGGTGGTCAACATCGCCCTGGAGGGCAAGCTGCTGGCGGCGGCCTTCGCCAGCGCGGCGGCGGCGGCGGTCTCCGGCTCGGCCTGGATCGGCCTCGGCGCCGGGGTGGGTGTCTCCGTCCTGTTCGCCCTGTTGCACGGCTTCTCCACCATCACCCACCGTGGTGATCAGGTGGTGAGCGGCATGGCCATCAACATACTGGCGGCCGGCCTGACCGTCACCCTCGGTCGTTACTGGTTCGATCAGGGCGGTCAGACCCCGGCGCTGTCCGGTGCGGCCCGTTTCGCCCCCATCGATCTGCCCTACGCCAAGGAGCTGTACGACGTGCCGGTTATCGGCCAGCTCTACAGCGAGCTGCTGAGCGGTCACTCCCTGCTGGAGTACGTGGCCTTCGCCGCCGTGCCGCTGGCCTGGTGGGTGCTGTTCCGTACCCGCTTCGGCCTGCGTCTGCGCGCCGTGGGCGAGGCTCCGGCCGCAGTCGATACCGCCGGCATCTCGGTGGTGCGGATGCGCTACACCGCGCTGATGATCGGCGGCCTGCTGGCCGGTATCGGTGGTACCTACCTGGCCGTGGCCCAGACCGCCCAGTTCATCCCGAACATGAGTGCGGGCAAGGGCTTCATGGCGTTGGCGGCGCTGGTGTTCGGCAAGTGGAAACCCTGGAGCGCCATGGCGGCCTGTCTGCTGTTCGGCTTCCTCGACGCCGTCGCCATCCGCTTGCAGGGGGTCAGCATCGGCGACTTCCCGATCCCGGTGCAGGCGATAGAGGCGCTGCCCTACATCTTGACGGTCTTCCTGCTGGCCGGCTTCATCGGCAAGGCGGTGGCCCCCAAGGCGCTCGGCACCCCCTACGTCAAGGAACGGGAATAGCACTCCCGACCCAGAACAGAAAGGCCCGCAAATGCGGGCCTTTTCTTTGAGATATCCAGGATGTTCTTGGCTGAATAGAAAAATAACCCGGCCTTGTCAAAGAGCGGGTTATTCCTTCATCAGCGCAACATATCAACAAACCTGTAATTAGCCGGATAATTTATCGGCTAGAACCATACTTTCTTATTGATAATATAGGTCTGCTCAAATTCTTCATCCGACTTGGAGATATAAACAACAAATTCGATGAAGGCAATGATCCCGATAACAACCGACGGCAAACCAAGCAGAATGAAACCAAGCAGAAATATCAGCAGCATGATTACACCTTGTTTGGTGTAACCCAGATAGAACTTATGAGCACCAAATGCGCCAAGGAATAATGCAAACAGCGCAGCTGCGACCTTCTTGGAGGAACCAGCATTAGAAGCTATGGCATAGATGGCTTTTGCATGCTCGCCTTCAATAGAAAAATCAACTTTCAAGCCACTCTTCGGGAGCTGATTCCCTTTCCATTCAATAATGTCAAACTGATATCTATTACTATCATCCCCAGAAATCAAACCAGTACGAGCTGATTCATTAAAATCAATAACCGTACCTTTCATTATTATCTGTCCTTTAGCAATAAGAGGAAAAAGACCCGATATGAGCAGGTCTATTGCGTTTGACAGGCTACAACAACAAAGGCTCACTTGAAACAAAAATTCATTTGTGAATACTTGTATTCTACCAACCCATTTAAGCCTCTTTCTTATGGTTATGTCCCAATTACGTGTTGCATGGGGCGCCCCAGCGCCTCATGCAAGCAACGCGGGATATCCACTGCCTGCCCATAACGCTCCAACATCCTTCGCCAGCCCAGATAATTCCTCAAATAGCTCGTCG
>NZ_JAKZFK010000058.1:0-8308 GCF_022549315.1 Aeromonas sp. MR16
TGATACTATTCTCTTAGGCGCGTAACTTAGTATAAGAGGCCGAGACAATATATATATAATAGGAAAACATAAAAAAACAAGTCCAGACACATTGTATTTATTACAACTCAATAAAATTAATGCGATTGCTGGGATGAAAACAATATCCCTTATAGGAAAACTAAATAATGTTGATGAAGGTAACGCCAAAGAAATGATTATATATGTTAAAAATAGAAGGCAGCTTATTTTTTTTGAAATATAACTAATAGAATGTGACAATTAAATCACCTGTAAGTAATAAAAGCCCAGAGCATTGGCAAAACATCATTTTCAATTAATATCTTTAGATAAAATTACATTTTTCGATAAAACTTCCTTTACTACGAATTCCGAACCAGACAATGACAAGTGACCATAGTCCCACACTAAAGGAGTGTTTTTATCATCTACCTTGGTAAGGCACTCTCTATTTTTGCAAAGATGGTCAAGCAAGGATATATAGGTCACCATATTTTGTGTGCCCAAAAGAGCGTTTCATTACCTGATCGCTATTCAATAATGAATAGTCAAATGAATTATCATTAAATATTTTTTCATGCGTGGAAAAATGTCTCAGTGCAATGGCTCTTGGTAATGATGGTTGCCATTGTGGTACCGGCCCCAGTAGTACTATATATTTGATGCCTATATTAGGTAATATGATTGACTATTTCATTATAGTTGTCTTTTTCATGTTCGCCCCTTTGCATCATAATAACCACATTAGGTTTCAAACGTGCAATTTCATTCAGGGAAAATTCATTTGAGCGATCACATCGCTAGCTTGAACTCTCAATATTACTACCAAGATGTGGCTGACATGCTGACGTTGCGACTTGGTACAATGAAACATCACTCTTCAAATGCTGTCTCAGTCCATAGGATAAGGCTTGTGCATGTGAATCACCCCACAGAAAAATACCTCTTTTATCACCCTGCTGTTGAGTACATGAAATAGCAATACTACTTTTTGCTACAGATGCTTCATCATCAAAAAAATCACACTCCAGCTTGTATTGTGATCTCAAGTATGGAGTCAGGTAATTCTTCCTAGAATACTTGCCTATATATAAAGAGGATGCTCCATGACGCCAGTGATAATTTGCTCCATGAGATGTATAGATAAAGCATGCACTTATTATGGTCAATGCTATAGGAATACAGATAATAATAGGTTATTTATATTTACCAAATTCCCCCAATTTCACTCTGGCCGGATTTTCAATAAAGCGATAGGACAACTCTCCAATGATAATTTAAAGGATGATACCTAAAATTATCGACACTGGACGATTTAAGGATCCGAGATAGTTAAGAATAACAACTAGAGGCCAATGCCATAAATAAATGGAATACGAACTGGCACCGAATGTGGGCAACAGTGCATAAACACTAGGCCATCTCACTGTAACATCACACGATATGGTGGCGATGAGAATTATGGCCAAGCCGATTGCTTCCATGACTCTGGCTTGTTGTGTGGGGACTGCTCTAGCTCTGATTAGCCGCCATACGAGCCCTCCAGCCAGCATTTCCCAAGCTCGGGTTGGAAACAGATAGAATGCGGCACTGGGCCAACGTGGTGTGGCATAGATAGACAGAACAAGGGAGAGTAGACCGACAATGCATAATACATATTGCACGCCACGTTTACCTAGCATGCGCCATATCAACATAATCCCTAGAGGCAAAATAATATAAAACTGCCACTCTACGGATAATGACCAAGTATGCAGCAACCATTTCTCATGGGATGCGGCGTCAAAATAACTAGCCTCCCGCCAGAACTGAAAGTTAGATATAAAAGTTGCAGCAGTCACTGCATGGATTGCCAGCATGTGGTAATCCGCATTGGGTAACTAGAACCAACCCAGTGTGAGCAAGACTGAACATAACACTAGCAGCGCCGGAATTATTCGACGGGCACGTGCCAGATAAAATCCCCAGAGTGAAAATTGGCCACATTCCACTCCTGAAACGATAATTCGGATCATTAAAAAACCGGAAATAACGAAGAAGACATCAACGCCAATAAATCCACCGAAAAATCCAGGCACACCAAAATGGTAAAGTACAACTGCTATTACCGCCCACGCTCGTAGGCCATTAGTATCCTGCTGAAATAATTTAGGCTGGACAGAAGCTAATGGTATTATTATAAATTTAAACTCTAGCGAATACCAAGTACGTTATAGTAATGAAGTGTATACGTCATCTCTGATACCTAGCATCATGATAAACATCATAAACGCGTTATATTTAATACTATGTGTTTTAAATCAATGCCATGAAACTGCAAGATAGTTAATTTTACAGTTTCATAAATTGCAATTTTTTAATGGCAAATTTAATCAAACACAGTATCGTCGACACATTATATATTTTAATTAATTGTGCATAACTTAGTATACGAAAATCACTAGGTATACTTATTATTTTATGTTTAATAACAGGCTCTATTACATTTACATAGGAAGAACAATCTACTGAAGTATAGTTACAATCTATTATTGAAGATAAAAAACGCTCCTTAACCTTATCCATTCCATGAATATTGATGACAGAGTCATATACATTATCGAAATCATATTCAACGCTATTATTGATGAATGAAATAACATCTAGCACATCATTCATCTTGAGCTTCTCTGCAGGACTATATCCTCTATATGAACTTATCAAACCAGTGCATAATTTACCCTGTAAAAACTGCTCGGCAAATGCCGTTCCTCCAGGAAAAGGATGGCTATCAATATATAATTTAGCTTTAGATGTTATATCCATGTACATAGTATATTCTAATGCCCCAGACAGTACCAACCTATTGCCAAATTTTATTTTACACAACCACCACCAGTAGTCTTTATATATGTTAACGCCAATAATCTGCATTTTGGATGATTTATATTTACTCAGCAATGCATCAACCAATGGCAATATAGACTGATTATTACAAGGTTTGTATTTACCATTCGATGCAGCACTTAAAATAAGGTCTCCATCTTGAAATGAATGCTGAATACTGCGCCTTTCTTTTATGCCAATTGGTATACCTAAAAATGATTTATTAGCTTTTAAGCCTCTCAATTTATCAATAACTTTACCATACTCACTAATTTCATACCAAACATCGGCTATTGAACTACCAAATGAAAACACATGGTCAGCATGGTTTATGAAATGGATTTTTAAATTAGGATTAAGTTTTTTTGCAACGCCACACGCAACAATAGAATAAATATCATCAGGATGTATACTTAGTATCACGCATTTTTTATTAATTATACTTTTTAACAAAAAAATCAATTTACTTAATACGGATGAAGGTTTTTTTTCTAAAAAAACAATACTATCAAAAAAATCACTCTCTCTTGATAAAATTTCCTGTGTTGGTATTTCAGATAATAACAAATCAGGTTTAACATCAAGAAATCCTGACAAACGTTCCATCAACCTACTATGACCGCCGGTCAAATACAATTCTGTTGCAATGAATAGGATATCATTTTGGTTGCTTTTTGAGAATTCAATGTATGAAGGATCGCCTAATTCAAAAACAGCAACATCAATTAAATAGCTCTCAAGATCATTTAACTCATAAACACCTAAATTATTATGCCATAATAAACAGCCCAGTTGCTTTGCTGTAATAATGGCGAGTTCGAAATCTAACTTCTTAATTATATCTATGTGACATTTTATAAAACTTTCAATATAGTTTTTATTATTTTCACTTTTAAATTTCATTCAATATAATCCATTCTTGGCTGATAGCAATCATATTTCAACGGGAAAAAACTCTCACACCGAAAAAAACAACAAAAAAATAAATGCAATAATTAGTGAGATATGCAGCTACGGCGCCCTTGACTCCCATTTGAGAAATAAAACCATAAGACAATATAACTAGCAAAAATGAAAACATAATTTCTGTACTAACAAACCACTTAGTTGCACCTCTCGATAACATTGGGTAGGCGTATAACCAACAAGCAATTTTGATCACATCACCACACAGTTGTATAGCAAACAGATCCCGTGCAGCATTGAATTCTTTGGTAAAGAGTAACCAGATAGCTACATCACGAAGTAGATATACTACCAGAGCTAATACCGCCACAAGCGGAATAACTAAGCGGGCCGTCTTATGGATTTCGCTAACAATTATATCGACACCAACCAAGGATGAAAGGCGGGGAAGATAATAAGTACCAAGAGCCATCGTAATAACACCAAGATAAACTTCTGATATTTTCCATACCGCCTGCCATTGGCCCGTAGCCTCCCATCCTACTTGGTCAATCAGGATGTTTCTAATCAAGATCAGCGATATCGGGACAGTCAATGCACTGGTGATTGCCATCAGCATATAGCCACCGATCGCTCTTCTGGCTTGTTTATCGGTAGTGCCCCACCAATAACGTAATTTAAACCAAGGTTGACGCAGATTAGCGATCAACATTATCACACCAATTAAAGCAGCCTGTACCGCCGTAGCCAACAAGGCGCCTTTAATATTGCCTTGGACTATCATAGTCAGCATCACAGCGCCAGAAATTAGGACTGACAACATCCCCAGCCCAACATAACGACGATACTGTTGTTGACCATTGATCACCGAATTACATAGTGTGCCTATTGCTGAAAGTGGTAACACCGCCACAGTGATTATCACAATCCAAACAAAATCTTTATCTTGAAATAACCAAGCAGCTATATGCTCCGCTAGTAATAACCCAATTGGTATAGTTATTGCCGAAACGATCAGTGCCCATTGCAGTGACGCTCTCCACCAAGGAGCGCAAGCCTCAAACCCTTCACCTTGTTTTTCTGCCGTATAGCGAACAATCCCACTGCCTACCGGCGCATTGATAATGCCATTGAGACTGGCCACCATACTCTGGACTTGACCCAACATTGCCATACCGGTAGGGCCGGTATAGATGGCCACCACCTTCGCAATTACAAAGCCCATCGCCATCCTGAGCAACGTTAGCAGCCCAGTCATGGCGGTTACTTTTAGCAAACGCTTCATGCCTTAAAGCCGTTTACCGCATCAATCACCTTTGCCACAGCCTCGTTGCTCATGGTCGGATCCATAGGAAGCGAGAGTACCTGCTTATGAATTTGTTCGGTCAGTGGCAACTGATAATCCCGGAACTGCGGATAAGCCTGCTGCTTGTGAGGAGGAATGGGGTAATGGATCAGGGTCTGAATGCCTTGCTCAGTCAACCACAACTGGAACTTTTCACGGGCCTCGGCGCGCACCACAAATAGATGCCAGACATGGGCACTTTCTGATACCACTTGAGGCAATATCACCAACGGATTGTTAATACCAGCGCGATAGCGTTGAGCAATCTCCTGACGACGCGCCGTTTCCTTCTCCAAATAAGGCAATTTAACGCGCATCATTGCGGCTTGGATCTCGTCCAGGCGGCTATTTACCCCTTGATAAAGGTTTTCATATTTCTTGTGAGAGCCGTAATTGCGCAGTGCCTTTAGCGTTTGGGCCAGTTCGTCATTATTAGTGGTGACGGCACCGGCATCGCCAAGTGCACCTAAGTTCTTGCCGGGGTAGAAGCTAAAACCAGCAGCATCGCCCCAATTACCAGCACGCTTGCCCTCAATTTCCGCCCCGTGAGCCTGGGCGCAATCTTCGAGCACCAACAAGTCATGCTCTTTGGCAATGGCCATCAGCTCAGGCATGGGGGAAAGCTGGCCATAGAGATGCACCGGCAAAATTGCTTTGGTATTAGGAGTGATGGCTGCACGCACCAGCTCGGGATCGAGGTTATAAGTATCCACATCAGGCTCAACCAACACGGGTACCAGATCGTTTTCGGTAATCGCCAGAACAGAGGCAATATAGGTGTTGGCCTGAACAATCACCTCATCACCGGCCTTGAGTTTGCCAAGTACTTTCCAGGCTCGCAGCACCAGAATAAGGGCATCCAAGCCATTGGCAACACCGATGGCATGTTTGGTACCACAATAGGCGGAAAATTTAGCTTCAAAGTGAGTTAATTCGTTACCCATAATATACCAACCAGAGTCGATAACACGGGCGCAGGCATCTTTGAGCTCTTGATGGTATTGGTGATTAACAGCTTGTAAATCTAAAAAAGGAACCATAGTGTTAAGAATCCGAAAAATTAGAAATTAGAAATTAGAAATTAGAAATTAGAAATTAGAAATTAGAAATTAGAAATTAGAAATTAGAAATTAGAAATTAGAAAACACCCACAATTTAATTAATGCAATATATAATCACCGAAATATATTTCATCATGATTTGGTCAAAATTGATTATTAATCATAAGACAAAGCCATTCATATGAAAGCTTGGAACTTTTCTTTACTTTTCTCAACTGCATCTTTAGTGATTTCAAAGTAGTAATTATTAGAATCTTCTCCTACAACTACTGCTCCAAATTTTTTATGAAAGTTTACAACCTTCACATTATCTTTTATCACTTCAAAATGACTTTTATTAAACTTTAGACTGTTGAAACCAAAATCATATATCATTACTGCACTTTCTATCGCAGAGTATCGAGTTTTATCTTCATTAAGGATCCAGCTTCCCCAACAGAACGAATCATTTTTTATATCATAAACCCGAACCGTCCCACATGGCGTACCATCTTTTCTTTCAATGATAAAATAGAACTGTTTATTATTTATTTCATCTTTTTTATATTTTCTTATCCATGCTTTTTGACTACTAATATCAGCATCCACAGAAGATAAAAATTTATTATAATTCCCATCCAATCTTAACTTAAGAACAAATTCAGCATCATCTTCATTTATCAAGCGCATATTTATCGTCTTTGACTTAAGCATGCATTACCACCTCTATAAAATCATCATAGTTTCGAATATAATCAGATTCGTCATATATATCACTTGCTAATACCATTAATACACAATCAGGACTAAAATCATACATCTCATGCCATTGCATAATATCTATAAACAATCCTTTAGTGGATGAATTAAGAACTATGCTTTCTTTATTAAGACCATCATCCATTACAAAACGACAAGAACCGCTGATACATATTGCAACTTGCTGGAGTGACTTATGTGCATGGAAGCCTCTAGATACACCAAGTTTAGTACCAAATAAATAATAGACACGTTTGATATCGAATGGTACGTGACGATTACCTTCTATCGCAACCAAATGCCCTCTTTCATCGCCGAGAACATTAAAATCAAACAATTTTATGAGCATGGTTTGCCTTAAAAAAGATCAGCATGTTTAAATTCTGTCGCCAGTCTATCTTTATCCGATATGAATACATTATCGAATAGCCAATCAATGCTTAGCTCTCTATCATTCCATAAAATGGCGCGTTCAGACTGTGGATCATAATAGTCTGTTGTTTTATAGAAAAATTCAGCCGTTTCACTCAAAGTTATAAAGCCATGCGCAAACCCTTCCGGGATCCATAATTGGCGTTTGTTCTCGGCTGACAGATTCACTCCGACCCATTGACCAAAGGTAGGAGAGCTTTTACGAATATCAACAGCGACGTCAAATACCTCGCCAACGACACAGCGCACCAATTTTCCTTGGGCGTGAGGGGGTAACTGATAATGCAATCCACGCAGAACGCCCTTGCTGGATTTGGAGTGATTGTCTTGAACGAAATTCACGCTACGACCAATAGCAGCTTCAAATTTCTGCTGATTAAAGCTTTCAAAGAAGAACCCTCGTTCATCTCCAAAAACCTTGGGCTCGATGATTTTTACGTCGGGAATTTTAGTATCGATGATGTTCATTTTTTCTCGAGAATCTGAAGTTAGAGATCAGGCAGCAAGGAGTTGTGAGTAAAAAATAGGATACCGTCAGTGGACAATCCCCTTCCCTATTCACCAATATCTACTCACTTGCCGACCATTTTCAGCAGATACTGTCCATACGCATTCTTTGCCAGCGGCGCGGCAAGTTCACGGACTTGGTCGGCATTGATAAACTTCTGGCGATAGGCGATCTCTTCCGGACAGGCCACTTTCAACCCTTGGCGGGTCTCGATGGTTTGAATAAAGTTGCTCGCCTCAATCAGGCTTTCATGGGTGCCGGTATCTAGCCAGGCATAGCCACGGCCCATCATGGCTACCGACAGGTTGCCCTGCTCAAGGTAGATACGGTTGACGTCGGTGATCTCCAGCTCACCACGAGGTGACGGCTTCAGGCTCTTGGCAATTTCGACCACGCTGTTGTCATAGAAGTAGAGCCCCGTCACCGCATAATTGCTTTTGGGCTCCAGCGGCT
>NZ_JAKZFK010000059.1:0-6185 GCF_022549315.1 Aeromonas sp. MR16
TCCCATGCCGAACTCAGAAGTGAAACGCGGTAGCGCCGATGGTAGTGTGGCATTCGCCATGCGAGAGTAGGACACTGCCAGGCACCCAATTGAAGAAGCCCGCTCAATCGAGCGGGCTTTTTTATTGCCTGAAATTCCTGTTCACTGAATTGTCATTTCTGACGACCTTGCCCGCCTCTTTCCACCTGCCAACCTCATGCCAGCTGCGATTGGGGTTGTATCTGCATCATAACTCGGTAGAGTAAAGGCACATTCAGGGTGTGCCTGTACCATGCATTTTTTCCTCTCTGGTATGGGGATGGCCCGGCCTGTTTTCATTAACCTTCAGTCAGTGGTATCGATATGGAACAAGTAAACAAGTCTACTTTCAGCGATGTCTTGGAATATGTGCGTATGTCCCGTCGTCAGAACAAGCTCAAGCGCGAGATCGTCGACAACGAGAAGAAGATCCGTGACAACCAGAAGCGGGTGCTGCTGCTCGACAACCTGAGCGACTACATCAAGCCAGGCATGAGCATCGATGAAGTGCAGGCTATCATCGCCAACATGCGTGCCGATTACGAGGAGCGGGTTGACGATCACATCATCAAGAATGCCGAGCTCTCCAAGGAGCGCAAGGAGCTGAGTACCAAATTGAAAGGCATGAGCAGCAGCAAATAAAGCTGCCTCCCTATGCTTGAACACCGGCCTTGGCCGGTGTTTCATTTCTGCACATCAGATCGGATCTCTCACCGTACTGCAACAATCGACTCCCTTTTTAATAATTGCCCTGTTAACATCGCATCAAAGCGGTCAATAGTTTTCAAGCCATTGACTTGAAACGACTAAGCTTGAGTGAAAGACAATAAATTGCGTAACCATGGTGGGGCTGATATGGGCGCATCAAAACAGACGGATTTGAATAAAGTGGCATCTCAGGATTCATCCGTACCGGACTCGGGCGGGCAGCATAGGCGCAAGCGTCGTCCCTGGTGGCGCTGGTTGTTCTGTTTTATCTTTTTACTTTGTCTGGCCGCCGTGATCGTTCTGGTGGGCTATGAGATGAAGACTTCCCGACTGCAGTCGCAGGAGATCTCCCACTACGCAGCCGAGTTGACTTATCAACTCGAGAAAGGCCCCAGCAAGCAGATCGCGTTCCCGGATGACGGCCCCTTCGACAAGCGGCTCGGCTATGTGCTGATGCCCATGATCCAGGAGCGGCTCGTCCAGCGTGGCTATCAGATCAGCGAGCAGGTGCATTTCTCCGATGCGCTGTACAAGTACGCCAGCCATGGCTTCTTTGTGCCTTATACCGAGAAGGTTCAAGCCGGGCTGACCCTGCACGATTGCCGCGCAGAGCCCTTCTACCAGTACAAGTATCCGACCCACTACTATCCGGATTTCAGCTCCATCCCCCCTCTGGTGATCCAGTCACTGCTGTTCATCGAGAACCGGGATCTGCTGAGCAATGAGCAGCCATTGGCTAATCCGGCGGTGGACTGGCCTCGCTTTGGCAAGGCGGCATTGTCTCAAGTGGGCAAGGCGCTGGACATGCAGGATCAGTCTGCCGGCGGCAGTACGCTCGCCACCCAGGTCGAGAAGTATCGTCACTCTCCCGATGGTCTGACCCTGTCTCCGACCGAGAAGATCCGCCAGATGGTTTCGGCCAGCGTCCGTGCCTATCGACTGGGGCCGGAGACGCTGGCGGCACGCAAGCTGGTTGCCTGGGCCTACCTCAACTCGGTGCCGCTCTCTGCCGCCCCAGGTTATGGGGAGGTACATGGACTGGGTGATGGCCTCTGGGTCTGGTTCGGGGCCAATGTGGATGAGGTCAATCGCCTGCTGGATCCTGCCCGCAATCAGGATGCCACTCTGGCGGAGCAGGGGCTGGCGCTACGCCAGGTCGTCTCCCTGATGATTGCTCACCGTCGTCCTTCCTACTATCTGGCCCAGGGGCGGGACGCGTTGTCGACCCTGACCGACAGTTATCTGCGTCTGTTCGTACAGGAGGGAATGATCTCCCCGGCACTGATGGAGTCGGCGCTCAAGGCCAAGCTCGGTTTCCGCGACTTCCTGCAGGCGCCGGCGATCACCCGGGTCAATAACAACAAGGGACTGCAGGTGGCGCGTACTCGCCTCAGTCGTCAGCTCGGGGTGCAGCTCTATGATCTGGACCGAATGGACCTGACCGCCGATACCACCCTCAACATGCCGCTGCAAAATGATATCTCCCGTTATCTGCAGCAACTGGCAGATCCGACGTTCGCCTCCCAGGTCGGCCTCTTTGGTGAGCGCCTGCTCTCGCCGGAGAAGACGGGAGACGTGAAGTACAGCTTCACCCTGTTCGAGAAGACGCCGGAAGGGGTCAAGGTACGGGTGCAGACCGATAACACGGATCAGCCATTTGACATCAACGAGGGCAGCAAGCTGGAGTTGGGCTCCACGGCCAAGCTGCGGGTGCTGACCACCTATCTGGAGATCGTCACCGAGCTGCACGACAGCTATGGGAGCATGCCAGCCGACAGCCTGCGCAAGATAGAGGTGTCCAACCAGGACAACATCAGCCGCTGGGCCATCTCCTACCTGATGACCGCCAAGGACAAGAGCCTGCCGGTCATGCTGGAGGCGGCACTGGATCGTAAGTACTCCGCCAGTCCCTATGAGGGCTTCTTCACCGGCGGTGGCATGCATACCTTCAACAACTTCCGCAAAGAGGATAACGGCCGGATCCCACCGATCCGCGATGCGTTGCGCGAATCCATCAACCTGCCCTTCGTGCGGCTGATGCGCGACATTGTGCGTTACAGCCTCTACAAGGAAGGTAACCGCGCCCAACTGCTCAAGGATGATAAGGATCCGCGTCGTACCGAGTACCTGGCCAAGTTCGCCGACAAGGAGGGCCAGACCTACCTGTTGCGTTTCTGGCGCAAGTATCGTGGCAAGACCGCGGATGAGCAGCTCGATACCTTCCTGGACGGCCTCAAGCCCAGCGCGGTGCGGCTCGCGGCCGTACATCGCTACCTGATGCCGGAGGCGTCGCAGGCTGACTTTGCGGCCTTCCTGGCCAAGCGGTTGCCACGGGAGAAGCTGACTGACAAACGGATCGAGCAGCTCTACACCAGCTATGGTCCGGGTAAGTATTCACTGCCGGATCAGGGCTATATCGCGCGGGTGCACCCGCTGGAGCTGTGGCTGCTCTCCTACCTCAAGGAGTTCGACAAGGCGACCTTTACCGATGCGGTCGCAGCCAGCCGGGATGAGCGCCAGGAGGTCTACAGCTGGTTGTTCAAGACCCGCCATCGCAGCGCCCGGGATAGCCGTATCCGTACCATGCTGGAAGTGGAGGCCTTCCTCGACATCCATCAACGCTGGGCGCGGCTGGGTTATCCGTTCGATCACCTGGTACCGTCCCTGGCAACCGCCCTCGGCAGTTCGGGCGACAGACCCGCAGCCCTGGCCGAGTTGATGGGGATCATCCAGAACGGCGGCCTGCGCTCGCCGACCCAACGTATCGAGTACCTGTCGTTTGCCAAGGACACGCCCTTTGCCACCGTCTTCGAGCCGGCCAATACCAAAGGGGTCCGGGTGCTGCCCGTCGAGGTGACCAACGCCTTGCGCAACGCCCTGTCGAAGGTAGTGGAAGGGGGAACGGCGCGGCGTATCGCCGGTGCCTTCGCCCTGCCGGATGGTACCGTGCTGTCAATGGGGGGCAAGACGGGGACCGGGGATAACCGGATCGAGACGGTGGGCCGCTATGGCAATGTGACCAGCTCCCTGGCCCGCAACCGGACTGCGACCTTCGTCTTCTACATCGGGGACGATCACTTCGGTACCCTGACGGCCTATGTGCCGGGCAGCCAGTCCGACAAGTTCCGCTTCACCTCGGCGCTGCCGGTACAGGTGCTCAAGGGGATGGCGCCGCTGCTGATGCCCTATCTGCAGCCGGGGACCCATACCCAGTGCATGGCAGGCAGTTGATACCCAGGTAGATACCATGAAAAACGGGGCCTTATTGGCCCCGTTTTATTATGTCCTCGGTGTCGCTCACACTGGCGACAGCGTCACCCGTTACAGCAGATCTTCGATCTCGCCGCGCAGATATTGGTAGATCTCGCGGAAGGCCACCGGCGGCTTGTTCAGCTCCCGCTCCTTGTTGGCGCTGCGGATCAACTGGCGGAGCTTCTGGCGATCCAGATCGTGGAACTGGGCCATCAATTCATTGAGGGCGCTGTCACCTTCGGTGATCAGGCGCTCACGCCACTGCTCCAGCCGATGCAGGCGAGCATTCACGGTGGAGTGGCGGTTCTTGAAGATGGTAAGAGCCTGTTCGATCGGCTCAATATCCCGGCTACGCATCAGGCGACCGATGAACTGCAGGTGGCGGCGGAAGGACTCGTCCTTCTTGGGCTTGAGCTTGCGGCCCAGCTCGATGGCCTCGGCCAGCTCTTCATCCAACGGGATTTTTTCCAGCTCGCTATGGCTCAGGGAAACGATCTCAGCCCCCAGCTTTTGCAGTGCTTCGGCGTCGCGCTTGAGCTGACTCTTGCTGGGACCCCAATCGTCCATTTCGTTGTCGTCTTGATACTGACTCATCGGTCTCTGATTCCTGTCATTCACGTTGGGGGATATGTTACCAGCTTCTCCCGCTGGGCGCAGGGGTCTGATATGCTTAGCCCCTTTCCTTCCTTCATACAGATGTGAGTTATGGACCAGCAAGACCAAATCCGCCAGGATCAAGCCCATCTCGAGGCCGTCGTCGCCGAGGCTCTGGAGATAGCCAAAGGACTGGGCGCCGGGCTTGCCGAAGTCTCCATCAGCAAGCAGACCGGGTTGTCGGTGAACACCCGGGGCTGTGAGCTGGAAAGCATCGAATTCAACAAGGATGGGGCGCTCGGCATCGCCGTCTATCGCGACGGTTGCAAGGGCTCTTCCTCGACCACCGACCTGAGCCCATCGGCGATCCGTGCCGCCGTCGAAGCGGCCATGGAGATAGCCCGCCACACCTCGCCCGATGTGTGTGCCGGCCTGGCGGATGCCGAGTTGCTGGCCTGGGATGCCCCGGATCTGCAGCTGTGTCATCCCACCCTGCTGGATCCCCAACGGGGGATCGAGCTGGCCATCGAGTGTGAGCGGCTGGCGCTGGGTCGCGATGCCCGCATCAAGCACTCCGATGGTGGCAGCTTCTCCAGCCATCTGGGGGTCAAGGTGTATGGCAACAGCCACGGTTTCGTCAGAGGCTATGCGGCGTCGCGCAATTCCCTGAGCTGTGTGCTGATCGGTGAGCAGGATGGCGACATGCAGCGGGACTATGGCTACTCCTCCAGCCGGGATCTGGCTGGGCTCTGGAGCCCACAGCGTATCGCCGACGAGGCGGTGGAACGCACCCTTTCCCGGCTCGGCGCCCGCAAGATCTCCACCCGCCATGCTCCCGTGTTGTTCCACCCCGACACTGCGGCCGGGCTCTGGGGCCATCTGGTGACGGCCATCAGCGGCGGCAGCCTGTATCGCAAGTCGAGCTTCCTGCTGGACAAGTTGAATGAGCAGATATTGCCCGACTGGCTCAGCATCCGGGAGTTCCCCCACCTGCTGGGTGGGCTGGCGAGTACCCCGTTCGATGGCGAAGGGGTGCGTACCCGCGACATGGATATCATCCGCGATGGCCGCCTGATGAGCTGGCTGCTCACCTCCTACTCGGCGCGCAAGCTGGGGCTGACCACCACGGGTCACGCCGGTGGCATCCACAACTGGCAGGTTTCGAATACCGGTCAGGACTTCCAGGGCATGCTCAGGGAGATGGGCACCGGTCTGCTGGTGACCGAGCTGATGGGGCAGGGGGTCAACATCGTCAACGGGGACTACTCCCGTGGCGCCGCCGGTTTCTGGGTGGAGAATGGCGAAATTGCCTATCCAGTGGAGGAAATCACCATAGCCGGCAACCTGGCCGACATGTTCCGCTCCCTGGTCGCGGTGGGGACGGATGAAGACGAGCGCTCCAGCCTCAAGACCGGCTCGGTGCTGGTCGAGCGGATGAAGCTGGCGGGGCACTGATCCTCTTCTTCCATTCCCGATTGCGGCCATGAAAAAGGCTATGTCCCAATTACGTGTTGCATGGGGCGCCCCAGCGCCTCATGCAAGCAACGCGGGATATCCACTGCCTGCCCATAACGCTCCAACATCCTTCGCCAGCCCAGATAATTCCTCAAATA
>NZ_JAKZFK010000005.1:0-171045 GCF_022549315.1 Aeromonas sp. MR16
GCGACAGACAGCCCTGCGGCTGATGGCGTTATTCAAACGCCGCTATGTGCGGAACTCGGGGGGAATGGGCAGGTCTTTGGCGATCGGAGTCGGGCGCCGGCCACGACCACGGCGGAACTTCTTGAGCCGGTACGCACAGGCCAGCGCTTACACCACGGCGACAGACAGCCCTGCGGCTGATGGCGTTATTCAAACGCCGCTATGTGCGGAACTCGGGGGGAATGGGCAGGTCTTTGGCGATCGGAGTCGGGCGCCGGCCACGACCACGGCGGAACTTCTTGAGCTGATACACATAGGCCAGGACCTGCGCCACGGCGGCGAACAGCCCCTCCGGGATCTCCTGGCCAATCTCGGTGGCGTGATAGATGGCGCGGGTGAGCGGCGGGGACGGCATGATGGGGATCTCGTACTCGCGGGCGATCTCCCGGATCTTCATCGCCACCTCGTCCACCCCCTTGGCCAGCACCTTGGGCGCCGCGCCGGGCTTGCTCGCATCGTATTTCAGGGCCACCGAGTAGTGGCTCGGGTTGGTGATGATGACGTCCGCCTTGGGCACATCTCCCATCATGCGGCGCATCGCCATCTGCATCTGCAACTGGCGGATCTTGCCCTTGACCTCGGGCTTGCCCTCGCTGTCCCTGAATTCGTCCTTGATCTCCTGCTTGGTCATCTTGAGCTGGCGATTGTGGTTCCAGGTCTGGAAGGGCACGTCGATGGCGACGATGGGGATCAGGGCGCAGCAGAGGATGATCAGCATCCAGAGCAGCAGATCCAGGGCGTCTATGATGCCGCCGGGAAACCCCTCGAGGGAGAGATTCAGTAGATGATTGAACTTGCTGGATAGCATCCACCAGGCGAATGTGCTAATAAAAATCACTTTAGCAATGGACTTGATGAGTTCCACCAGGGATTGCACCCCGAACATCCTCTTAAGACCATTCAAGGGGCTCAGCTTGCTCCACTTGGGTAGCATGGCCTCGGAGGAGAAGTTCATCCCGCCGAGCAGGGTGTTACCGACGAAGGCGGCGATGGCTACCAGCAGGAACAACAGGCCGAGCGGCTGTAGCAGCGGGGCCAGCAGGGCGGGCACCATGGCGCCCATGGCGTTGGGATCGAAGGCCTGATCCCGGTCCAGGGTAAAGCCGACGGTGAGCACCTTGACCATGGCACCGGCCAGGCTCTCCTTGATCATCAGCAGACCAAACACGGTCGCCAGCAGGACGCTGGCGGTACCCAGCTCCTTGGAGCGTGCAATCTGCCCTTTTTCCCGGGCCTGTTGCAGTCGTTTGCCCGTGGGTTGTTCGGTACGTTCCTGGTCGGTATCAGCCATGCTGACCCCCGACTGGCGAGAGGCAGGCGATCATCCGGCCAAAGACCTGGCATTGCGTGAACTGCGCCAACACCAGGTCAACCATTCTGGCCCCCATAGCACCGGACGTTGATAAGCTCGCAGCTGGTCTCCTGCACTCGCTCCCAGATGGATTCGAAGTGGCCCATGAAGCCGCCTATGGTGAGCCAGAGGATAAACAGGCCGGACATCATGCTGACCGCGAAGCCGATGCTGAAGATGTTGAGCTGGGGGGCGGCCCGGGTCATGACCCCGAACGCGAAGTTGATGAGCAGCAGCGCGACGATGGCCGACAGCGCCATCACCAATGAGGCCTGGTACATGACCCCGAGGAAGCTTATCAGGCTGCGAATGGCGGGCAGGGTCAGCCCGCTGTCGGAGACCGGCAGGGTCTCGAAGCTCAGCACCACCATCTTGATCATCAGCAGGTGACCGTCCACCGCCAGGAACACCAGGGTCGCCAGCATCAGGTAGAACTGGCCCACCACGGGGGCGGACTGGCCGTTCATGGGATCCACCAGGGTGGCGAACCCCAGGCTGGTCTGCATGGCGATGACCTGGCCCGCCATCACGAAGCTCTCCAGCAGGAACTGGGTCATGAGGCCCAGCGCCACGCCGATGAGCAACTGCTGCCCCAGCACCAGAAAACTGCCGACAGAGAACAGCTCTATCTTGGGCATGGGGGGCAACAGGGGGGCGATGATGAGGGTGATGGCCAGCGCCAACCCCATGCGGATATGGGCCGGGGCCAGCCGGCTGCCAAACACCGCCATCACCATCAGCAGGCTGCTCACCCGGGCCAGCGGCCAGAGGATGGAGGCCAGCCACTCCATGATCACCGCAGTGGTATAGCTCATGCCGCCGCTACCGAAGCCATGGGACTGGTGGTCATCGGCAGCCTGATGGTCGCGAATGCCGACACGGGCATCAGCCGACGACCTCGGGGATCTGGCTCACCATCAGCTGGAAGAAGTCCATCAGGCTCTGCAGGCCCCAGTGAGCGCCCGCCCCCAGCGCCAGCAGGGTGACAATGAGACGGGGCAGGAAGCTCAGGGTCTGTTCGTTGATGGAGGTGGCGGCCTGGAAGATGGCGACGACGAGCCCCACCATCAGGCTCGGCAGGATCACGGCGCACACCATGATGGTCACCAGCCAGAGTGCCTCGCGAAACACATCGACAAAGGTTTCCGGACTCATCTTATCGGCTCCTTTCCATTGACCGGCTTAGCCGGCGCCCAATCCGAAGCTGTTGGCCAACGATCCCAGGATCAGGCTCCAACCGTCCACCATGACAACCAGCATCGGCTGGAAGGACAGTGAGGGCGGCACCGGAGGAGAACATCATCCTGCTCCCAGACCAAAGCTGTTGGCGAGGGATCCCAGGATCAGGTTCCAGCCATCGACCATGACGAACAGCATCAGCTTGAACGGCAGCGAGACCAGCATCGGGGAGAGCATCATCATCCCCATGGCCATCAGTATGCTGGCGACCACCAGATCGATGACCAGGAACGGCAGGAACAGCATGAAGCCTATCTGGAACGCGGTCTTGAGCTCGCTGGTGACGAAGGCCGGGATCAGCACCCGCAGCGGCACGTCCGCCGGCTTGTCCACCTGCACGTTTGCTATCTCCATGAAGGTGTTGAGATCCTTGACCCGGGTCTGGGCCAGCATGAACTGGTGGATGGGCAGCTCGGCCTTCTCCAGCGCCTCCTTGGCGCCTATGGTCTCCGCCAGATAGGGCTGCAGCGCCTCGTCGTTGATGCGATCCAGCACCGGCGACATGATGAAGAAGGACATGAAGAGGGCGATGCCGATCAGCACCTGGTTGGACGGGCTCTGCTGCAGGCCAATGGCCTGGCGCAGTATGCCGAGCACCACGATGATCCGGGTGAAGGAGGTCATCATGATCACCATGGCCGGCAGGAAGGAGAGCGCGGTCATCAGCGCCAGCACCTGCAGGGTCAGGCTGTATTCCTGACTGCCATCCGCCATGGTCTTGACGGTCAGCGCCGACATGCCGTCCTGGGCCAGGGCCAGTGGCGACAGCAACACGGACAACAGGCCCAGCCACCCAATCCAGTTAGCTTTTTTCATGCTTGCCCATCAATTTGCCGAGCTGCTGGGAGAACGCCTGAGGCTGGCTCTCGTCCAGCGGCTGCTCCAGGCGATAGAGAAAGTTGACCTGCTGGGGCGTCACCCCGATGAGCAACTGCTGTTCGCCCACCTTGACCACCATCAGCTTCTCCTTGTAACCCACCGGCAGGGTGGCGATGACCTTCATCTGGCCGCCCCCCATCACCTGGGTGAGCTTGCTCTTCTTGAGCAAAAAGCCCAGCACCAGGATGAGGCCGATCACCATCAGGCTGGAGAGCAGCCAGGAGGTGATGCTGGGGGGATTGACGCCCCCCTCGGCCAGCGCGGGGAAGGACAACAGCAGCAACGGGAAGACGAGGTTCATTTGAGTTTCTTGATCCGCTCTATCTGGCTGATCACATCGGTCAGGCGAATACCGAACTTGTCGTTCACCACCACCACCTCGCCGTGGGCGATCAGGGTGCCGTTGACCAGCACGTCCAGCGGCTCGCCGGCGACCCGGTCCAGCTCCACCACCGAGCCCTGGTTGAGCTGCAGCAGGTTGCGGATGCTGATCTGGCTGCGGCCCACTTCCATGGCGATGGTCACCGGAATGTCCAGGATGGTGTCCAGCTTGCGGCGCTCCTCGGCGCTGATGGGGGCATCGTCTTTGAGCTCCTCCAGCGGGGCGGGCTTGGCCTCGGCCGTCACCTGTTCTTCCAGCGCAGCCGCCCAGGCATCTGCCATCAAATCCTGCTCGTCATCGGTTCCGCTCATCTTGCTTCCTTATGCTGCTTCGTGACCCGCGTCTGATACGACGGGTCTGTTAAGAGTGTTTGTCTTCGATGCTGCGCTCGAGCTCTTCCAGCTCGGCCTCGCCATCGATGCGCACGCCCCCACGGGTCACCAGATGCATCTCTGTCTTGACCCCGTCAGGGCGTTTGAGTTTGTCGACTATCTTGAGCGCCACGTTCTCCTTGGTGCGCCCCATCTTGGCGTGGAAGGTCGGCAAGTCCTCCACGTAGACCAGCAGGTTCTCCGGCATCTCCACCGGGATGATGTCGCCGGGTTTGAGCTCCATCAGATCGCGCAGGGTCAACTCGGTCTCCAGCAGCTTGGCCTTGAGCTCCACCTTGACGTCCATGATCTCGTCGCGCAGCGCCTTGCTCCAGCGCACGTCGGTGTCGCCCTTGTCGCTCTGCACCCCGGCATCGAGCAACTCGCGGATGGGTTCCAGCATGGAGTAAGGCATGGCCACGTGGAAGTCGCCGCCGCCGCCATCGAGCTCGATGTGGAAGGAGCTCACCACTATGACTTCGGTGGGGCTGACGATGTTCGCCATGGCCGGGTTGACCTCGGAGTCGAGATACTCGAAGCCCACGTCCATCACCGGCGCCCAGGCATCCTTGTAGTCCTCGAACACCAGCTTGAGCAGCATCTGGATGATGCGCCGCTCGGTGGGGGTGAACTCGCGTCCCTCGATCTTGGCGTGGTAGCGGCCGTCACCACCGAAGAAGTTCTCCACCAGGATGAACACCAGGCGGGCCTCCATGGTGATCAGCGCCGTGCCCTTGAGGGGACGGAAACGCACCATGTTCAGGCTGGTCGGCACGAACAGGGTGTGCACGTATTCACCGAATTTCAGCATCTGCACGCCGTTGATGGAGACCTCGGCGGTGCGCCGCATCATGTTGAACAGGCTGATGCGCATGTGGCGGGCGAATCGCTCGTTCACCAGCTCCAGGGTCGGCATGCGGCCACGGACGATACGGTCCTGGGAAGAGAAATCGAACTGGGCGATGCCGGGATCCCCGGCCGCCCCTAGCTCTTCCTCTTCGACATCATCGACACCGTGCAACAGGGCATCAATTTCGTCCTGACTTAACAGATCGCTCACGCTTCACCTTTCATTGCATGACAAAGCCGGTAAACAGCACTTGTTCTATTACGGGGGAAGAGACCAGGTCATTGAGCACCCGGCGACACTCTTCCAGTGAATCCTGACGCAGCTTCTCCTTGCCCTCGAAGGTCATCAGCTGCTCGGCGGTGGCCGCGCTGAAGACCCGCAGCAGGGTGCCTTCGATCAGGGGAGCATTCTGCTTGGCCAGCGCCTCGTCGGCGGCGCCGCGCACCATCAGCTGGATCTTGATCTGCACCAGCCGATCTCGCTGCCCACCCGCCACATTGAACACGAAGGGGCGCAGCATGGCGACATAGAGCGATGGCTGTGGCGTGCTGGCCTGTGGCTTGGCCTCCTCGGTCGCGGCGACCGCGGCTTTGTCCCCGCCCGCCAGCATGAACCAGGCACCGGCGCCGCCGCCCCCCAGCACGATGACGGCGAGGGCGACTATCATGATCAGCTTCTTTTTCTTGGCTGCCGCCGGGTCCTTCAGCGTCAGTTCGTTATCGTCTGCCATCCCTTGTCCACCCTGGTCCTAAACTGGTTCGATATCATAAACTTACTCAGGCAGGCATCAAGCATAGAAATCAATTCCGCTGTCGTTTGTCGATTCCACCAGCAGACTCATGGCACGGGCCGTATTATCTCCCTTCCCCTGGCCGCTGCCGCCGAAAGATCCGCCCTCTTGCTGACTCTGCTGACCCTGACCGTTGAAGGCCGACTGGCCCTGGGATTGCTGTTGTTGTCCCTGCTGCGCCTGCTGCTGTGACTGTTGCTGGACCTGGGTCTGACCGAGCTGGATCCCCTGCCCCGCCAGCATGTCCCGCAGACGTGGCATGGCCTGCTCCAGCATCTCCCGGGTCTGGCCATGCTGCACCACGAAGTGGACGCTGGCCTGGTTGTCAGCCCCCATCTGTATCTGGATCTTCATCTTGCCAAGCCCCAGAGGATCGAGCTGGAGCTCCGCCTGCTGCAACTTGTCCGTCAGCATCAGGTTCACCTTCTGGTGCAACTGCTCAGGTGCTTCCGGGGTCGCCAGCTTGAGGTGCGGCAGACTCTGAGCCTCCCGCCTGGCCGCTATTTCGGCCGCAGGTCTGCTCTCGCCGGGCTGGGTCTGTGCATGCTGCGGGGCCGGAGTCGATTCGCTCTGCTCGACCGACTTGGTCTCCAGCGCAGGCTGACCGGACTCATCCAGTTTTAGCTTCATGTCGGTCTGCTTGAGCTCGACGGCCGCCCTGACCGCGACCGCGGGCTCGGCCTCCATCTGCTGAATACCGGCCGACAGGGCCGTCAGCGAGGCTTGCGGCCCCTGGGATTCGTGGCTCGCCAGGATCTGCGGTGGCGCCGTCAGTACCGGCTCGGGATCCGCGCCGGCGGGTGTAGGCGCCCCGCTCCCAGCGGCGCCCTGGGCGGCGGCAGTGGTCTCGGACTTGGCTGCCGGCGTCTGCCCCGGCTTGGCCTCCTGCTCGGCGGCAGCTCTGGTCTGGCTGCTCTCATCGCCGGACTTGGTGCCATCCGGGGTGGCATTGGCGCTGGTGTCTGTCCTGGTATCCACCCTGACCAGCCCCTCGCCAAAGGCCTTGGCCACACTCGCCTGGGCGCCGTGCGCCCCTGAAGTTGCCTGAGCGCCATGGGCGGCGTGCTCAGCCGAAATAGGCTGCACCGGCTTGCCCGCCCTGGGTAGCACGCTCGCGTCTACCACCGGCTCGGCGTCCGCGGGGATCACCTTGGCCAGCAAGGCGGCCCGATCCTGACCGGACAGCGGCTGTGGGACGGCTTTCGGCGCGGCAGCCTCGAGCCTCTCTGCCTGGCTGGTGGCCTGCTCTTTTGACTGGGCAGCCCGATCTGCGGCCAGAGCGTCGACAGGCAGGGCAAGAGCCTGAGCCCCCTTGCCAAGTCCGGCAGCCGGCGCACTCCCCTTGTCGCTCTTGCCTGCCTCGGCGTCTGGAGCTGCTGCACCTTGAGCAAGGGTCTCGCCCGTGCCTCGCCCTTCGGCCGCCGGTTGCAAGAGCGCCTGCGGCGTGGCGGCGCCGGTCGTAACCGTGGGCTTGCCGACGTCAGCCAGTGACACCGGCTGCGACTCGGACGGCAAGTCGTTGCCGTCGATGACCGGCGCCGTCGGCACCGCCGTCTGGGTCACCAGGGGCGCAGGAGGGACCACCAGGCTCACATCCTGTCTGAGGGAGGCCTGCAACTGCTGCAGAAAATCATCGGGGGGCAGCTCGGTCTCGTCGCTCTTGTCAGACGTTGGCTGCGTCGCGACGGGAGTCCCGTCGGTCGCCAAAGATTTGGCATCCAGCGCTATCGCTATCGGGGGCTGTTCGCCAGTTTGGGCGGCTGGCGCCCCCTTGCCGACAAGCTGGGCCCTGGCCATGGCATCGGCAAACGCGGCCTTGCCATCCCCCTGCAGTGGCAGTTCGGCCTCATTGCCCTGGAGCATGGCCGACGGCGTGCCGCTGTCGGCAGGGGTGGCCTGGATGGCGGCCTTGAGCAACTGGGTCTGTATCATGCGGGGATCCCTGACGACAATCCGGTGGCCGGCGACATCGACGTCGCCCCGTCACCGCGTATTTATCACGATAAAGAAAACGGAAGCAAGTTACAGGCCAGAATGGTGATAGCGCCGCATGATGGCGTAATCGTCCAGCATCTTCTGCTCCTGACGCTGGGCCTTCTGGCGCACCCGTCCCGCCTGTTTCTCGAGCAGCAGCTCGACCGCCTTGCGTCGCTGCTGGGCCTCCAGCCATTGGGTGCGACACAATGCCAGCGCCTCGCGCACCTGCAGCACCCCTTGGTACTGCTGGGTCGCCGCATTCTCAAGCTTGCTGATGAAGGCGTGATACTGGCTGTTCTGCTGGGGCGTGATCCCCTGCAGGCCCCGGTCTGTCCATTGCTGGTGGTAGATCTGGCGATACTGGTTCAGCGCCTCTTGCTGATCCATGAACAGCTTCAGATCCTGCTGGGCCTTGGCCAGCGCCATGGCCGCCTGCTGCTCCGCCTCGACCAACCTGGTGGCCAACAACTCCAAGCCTTTACTCATTCCAACACTCCCATCCGGTTCATCTCATCAGCGCATCAGTGGCATGGCCACCATGTGCAGGGATTGCAGGCCTTCGTCGTAGGGAATCACCTCGCGCATTTTCTGCTGCAAGAACTGATCCAGATAGGGTTTCTGGATGATGGCCCTGTCGATGCGGGGATCCGAGCCCTGGCTGTAGGCGCCTATGGTGATGAGATCCCGGTTCTGCTGATAGAGGGAGTAGAACTGCTTGAAGGTACGCGCCAGCTCCATGTGTTCCGGCGAGGTGACCATGGGCATGACCCGGCTGATGGACTTCTCGATGTCGATGGCCGGATAGTGGCCCGCATCCGCCAGCTCCCGCGCCAGCACTATGTGGCCATCGAGGATGGCCCGCGCCGCATCGGCGATGGGATCTTGCAGATCGTCCCCCTCCGTCAGCACGGTGAAGAAGGCGGTGATGGAGCCCTGGCCGTCGCTGCCGTTGCCGGCCCGCTCCACCAGCGCCGGTAATTTGGCAAACACCGAGGGCGGGTAGCCCTTGGTGGCTGGCGGTTCCCCCACCGCCAGGGCGATCTCGCGCTGGGCCTGGGCGTAGCGGGTGAGGGAGTCCATCAGCAGCAACACGTTGAGGCCCTGCTCGCGGAAGTATTCCGCGATGGCGAGCGCCGTCTCGCAACCCTTGAGCCGCATCAGCGGCGAGGCATCGGCGGGGGCCGCCACCACCACGGCGCGCTCGCGCCCCTCGGCCCCGAGGATCTCCTCGATAAACTCCTTCACCTCCCGGCCCCGTTCGCCGATGAGGCCGACCACCACCACGTCCGCCGCGGCGCCACGGGTCATCATGCCGAGCAGCACCGACTTGCCGACGCCGGAGCCGGCAAACAGCCCCATGCGCTGGCCCTGGCCCACGGTGAGCACGGCGTTGATGGCGCGCACCCCTACATCCATCGGCTGATGGATGGCACGGCGGGCGAGCGGATTGATCCGTTGCTGGGCGAACTGCACCGTCTGGGAGGAGATGATGGGGCCGAGTCCGTCCAGGGGCTGGCCTATGCCGTCGATGACCCGGCCGAGCAGGTTCATGCCCACCGGGATGCCGTGATCCTCGGTGATGGGCACCACCCGGGCGCCGGGGATGACCCCCTTGAGCTGTTCGCTCGGCATCAGGAACAGGCGATCGCCGGAGAAGCCCACCACCTCGGCCTCCAGGGAACCATCCTGGGTATCGATGCGGCACAGGGCGCCGATGGCGGCGCGGCAGCCGATGGCCTCCAGCGTCAGCCCCACCACCCTAGTCAGCTTGCCTGCCACCGGTGGAATGGGGGCGACATCGCGCACCCGATAGCCTTGCAGCCGATTGAGCAAGGACGCTGTCATCGCGCCTCCAGAGAGAAAGGGGAAAGATGGCGGAGCATACCGTTGTCCGGCATTGTCACGCAGGGAGATACCACGCAGGGGCGCGACGTCCCGATAAAGAGCCGGGGCACAGGGTTACTCGACATTGTCACGCTGGGAGATGCCGCACAGCAGCGCGATGCCTCGTAGAGAGCACGGAACATGCCGTTACTCGGCATTGTCACGCTGGGAGATGCCGCGCAGCGGCGCGACGTCCCGATAAAGAGCCCCACAGGGTTACTCGGCATTGTCGCGCAGGAAGTTGCGCAGCAGCTGATCGATGCGTCCCGAGAGGGTCAGATCGATGCTGGAGAGTTCAGTGGCCAGTTGCAGATCGCCGGGGGAGAGGGTGGGATCGCTACGCAGCCGCCAGTGACGCTTGGCACACTCCTCGGCGCCGAAGGCCTGCTCGACCCGGGTGACATCGTCCGGGTGCAGCATCAGGGTCACGCCATGCTCGGCGGCGGGCAACAGGGAAAGCCCCTGCTTGAGCGCCTCGAGCAGCAGCTTGGGGGACGTCTGCGCTTCATGGCGGATGAGGGCGCGGGCCAGCTGTTGCACCAGGGCGATAAGCTGTTGCTCCACCGCACTGTCTTGCTCGCTGAGCGGGTTGGCGAGACGATCCGCCAGTCCCTGCCAGTGGGCAATCTGCTGCTCCACCTGCTCCTGGCCGAGGGCGAGCCCCTCTTCCCTGCCCTGCTCCAAACCCGCCTGATGACCCTGTTGCAAGCCTTCCAGCTTGCCCTCCTCCAGCCCCTTGGCAAAACCGGCCTCCCGCCCATCGCGCATGCCCTCTTCCCAGGCGGCCTGGCGAATGGCTTCCAGCTCTTCGGCTGTGATGCTGGGAGCCGGCTCCTCCTCGGGCTCTTCGATGGGAGCCTCGGCTTCCTGCTCCTGCCGGTACCAGTCCGGGCCAAGCCCCAGGGCATTGACCTGGATCTCGGACTCGACCTCCATCTCGGGCCAGCCCCAGGCCTCGACCTGATCGGCGTCCGCCTCGGGCCTGACATAGCCGCGCAGCTTGTTATTGTTGTTATTCATGCTTTAGAGACGCTCCTCGCGACGACCAGATGACAGGGCGACATCATCACACGGTTTAGGCTGCATGGCTTAGAGGAATTCCTCGCCGCCACCGGAGCCCAGCATGATCTCGCCCGCATCCGCCAGACGACGGGCGGTGGAGAGGATCTCCTTCTGGGCCGCCTCCACTTCGGAGACCCGGATCGGCCCCATGGCCTCCAGATCGTCCGCCAGCATCTCGGCGGCCCGTTTGGACATGTTCTTGAACACTTTTTCCCGCATCTGATCGTCGGAGCCCTTGAGCGCCCGTTGCAGCAGATCCCCCGGCACTTCCCGCAGCAGGGTCTGGATGCCCCGATCGTCCACGTCGATCAGGTTCTCGAACACGAACATCAGATCCTGGATCTGCTGGCTCATCTCCTCGTCGGAGTCGCGGATGGAGTCCATCAGCTGGCCTTCGATGTTGGTGTCGAGGTAGTTCATAATGTTGGCGGCGGCCTTGAGACCGCCCATCTTGGCGGCCTGAGCCCCGGCCGCACCGGCGAACTGTTTCTCCATGATGTCGTTCAACTCCTGCAGCGCCGCCGGTTGCACCTCTTCGAGGTTGGCGATACGCATCACCAGATCCAGGCGCACCTGCTCCGGGAACTGGCTCAGGATCTCGGCGGACTGCTCCGGCTCCAGATAGGAGAGCACGATCGTCTGGATCTGCGGGTGTTCGTTCTGGATGATGCTGGCCACCTGGCGCGCATCCATCCACTTGAGGGAGTCGAGGCCACGGGCACCTGACCCCAGGATGATCTGATCCACCAGGTTGCTGGCCTTGTCCTCGCCGAGCGCCGCCACCAGGGCCTTGCGCACGAAGTCTTCACTGCCGATGCCGATGTTGGTGTATTTCTGGATGTCTTCGATAAATTGCCGGTGCACCGCCGCCACCCGATCGTGGCTGAAGTCCGACATGGAGGCCATGGACATGCCGAGCCGCTGCACCTGCTTGGGCTCGAGGTGGCGGAAGATCTGGGCCGCATCCTCTTCGTTGAGGCTCAGCATCAACAGGGCGGCCATCTCCATCCCGGGCATCTGATCCAGGATCTGGCGCTGCACATCGGTAATCTCGTTACCGGTGATTTGGTTTTTCTTCTCTTCAGGCATCTCGGTTCGTTACCCATTCTTTAATGACCTGAGCGGCCAGATCCGGTTCATTCGCCACCAGCGCACGCACCGCCTTGAGCAAGTCTTCGTCACGGTGCAGATCCGGCAGCTTCAGATGGCCGTCACGCACCCCGAACACGGGTTCGGCTTCCGCTTGCGCCGCCAGCAGGCTGAGCTCGTCATCCCCACCCAGCACTATGCTGTTGTCCAGATCCAGCTCCCCTTCCGGGCGTGCATCCGGGTAGAGCAGGCGCTTGAGCATGGGCCGTACCACGGTCACGATCAGCACTATGATGACCAGCACCGAGGCGGCGATGCGCACCGCACGCCAGAACCAGGGCTGCTCGTAGACGGGGGTATCGGCCATGGCCTCGAGTTCGGGGCGGTTGAACGGAATGGCGACCACCTCCAGGGTATCCCCCCGGGTCACATCATAACCGAGGCCGCCACTGAGCAGGCGACGCAGGGTATCGAGTTCGGCCTGGCTGCGGGCCTCCCGGGTGACGGCGCCATCGGCGCCCGGGGTGGCCTTGTAATCCACCGCCACCGACACCGTCATGCGGCGAATGCCGCCCTGCTGGCGCCGGATATGGCTGACGGTGGTATCCAGTTCGAAGTTACGGGTCGCCTCCTTGCGGGAGCGACCACTGGAGGCTGACTCCGCATCGGCGCCCGTCGCCTGCTGGGGAATGCTGGAAGCGGCCGGAGGCTGGTTGGAGAGCGCGCCGGGCACGCCGCCATTGCTGCCCGTGCCGCTGTTGTCTTCCACCGTCATCTCGGAGCGCACGGCGGGCAGGTCGGGGTTGTAGGTCTTGCGGGTCTGCTCCTGCTGGGAAAAGTCGAGGGAGAGATCCACCTCCGCCGTGTAGTTGTCAGCCCCCAGCACCGGGATCAGGATGGCGTCAATTTTTTGTTTGTACTCCAGCTCCTGCTTCTGCTGCATCGCAAACTCCTTGCGAGTCTGGGCGGAGAGCGGATCCTGGGAGCCGGAGTTGAGCAGGCGACCGTTCTGATCGGTCACGGTGACGCGGGTCGGTTCGAGGCCGTGGACGGCGGAGGCGACCATGTCGACGATGGAGTCCACCTCCCCCTGGCCGAGGGCGCTGCCCTTGAGGCTCAGCACCACGGTGGCGCTGGGTTTGCGTTCGTTGCGGGCGAACACGTTGTCCTTGGGAATGGCCAGCAGCACCTGGGCCTTGGCCACATTCTGGAACTGCTCGATGGCGCTCGCCAGCTGGCGCTCGCGGCTGAGCTTGAGGCGCTCCCCCTCCATGCGCTGGCTGACGCCGAAGCTGGAGTCCTTGAGCAGGATGGACTCGCCATCGTTGCTGACGTCGCTGTTGCCAGCCAGTCCGGCCCGGGTCAGACGCAGGCGGATGTCACCATAGTTCTCGGCGCTGACCAGCACGCTCTTGCCCTCGACCTGATAGGGGATCTTCTGCTGATCCAGATAGTCGAGGGTGGAGACCAGCTCCTGGGTGTTGAAGGTGCCGAGCGGACGCATCTCCGGCTCCTTGCCCCACAGCAGGATGAAGACGGCGATGGCCAGACAGATGGTCAACCCCAGGATCAGGGTGATCTGCCGCAACACATCGGTGTTGGACAAGAAGCCCAGCGCCGAGCTCTTCTGCTCGTGCTCGTCGAGGGCCGCGCCCCCCTCGCTGTTGATCAGCAGGTCGCCGTTTTGATCAGTTGCCACGAGTTAGGTCCTTATTGCTGACATGTTCACGGTTTATTGACCCTTATACCGGCATGTTCATGATGGTCTTGTAGGCATCGACCATCTTGTTACGCACCTGTACCGTCGCCTCGAAGGCGATGGAGGATTTCTGCCCGGCGATCATCACCTCGGACAGGTCCACCGACTTGTCACCCATGTCGAAACGGGTGCGCAGATCATTGGCGCCGCCCTGTAGCTCGTTGACGTTGTCGAGCGCCTGTTGCAGCATCTGACCAAAATCCGAATTGACCTGACGACCGGGTTGGCTCAGCGGCGTGGCGCCGGCTTCGACCTTGAGAGCCTGCATCTCTTGCATCAGGCTGCTTGCACTTATTTCCATCTTCATCCCCAGACAAATCATTGACGCTGACTGCCACTAAGCAATTAGAGTGCCAATGAATGCAGATCCTGTGGGGCGTGTCGGCGAGTGGTCAGGATTTAGACGAACCTGGCTCTGTGGTGGGCCTGGGACTGAGCGGAACTCATCAAAATGAGCGGATCCTGGGCATAAAAATGGCCCGCATCAGGCGGGCCAGGATAACAGCGGATCTTGACGCTTACTGGGTCAGATCCTCGTCGATCCAGTATTTGGAGCCGGTGATACTGACGCCATACATCAGCCCCTTCTCGCCGATCTGGTAGATGGCCATGCCGCCGTTGTAGCCGCCATCGAGCGAGGCGCTCTCCTTGCCTGCCACGACGCCCGCCTCCGAGGTCGCCTCCCAGCCCTTGTTCACGAAGTCGTCAAAGGTCTGCTTGGTCTCGAACAACATCACCTGTTGATAGAACTTGCCGCCGAAGCCACTCGCCATGCCAGCGCCGAACATCTTCATATAAGTATGCTTGTTGCCAGAACGATTGACCGCCACCCCTGAGCCCTGATTGGTGTGCACCATCAGGGAGAACTTGCGCGAGTCAAACACCGCATAGCCATAAGCCTTGTCAAACAGCAGCTTGGCAGAAGGTTGCTCGTTGAACAGCCGCACCAGCGCGGTGTCGGCCATGGTGTCGAGGGCGGTGCGGGCCTCGGCCGGCGTCTTGGGCTCGAGCATGGTGTCGAGCTTCTTGTCCGCCGCCGACAGCCATTCCTTGCCGGTGGCGGCGCTCTCTGCCGTCCAGGCACCTGTCTTGTTATAGGCATCGGCCCCCCAACTGGAGACCGACTCCCAGGTCGCCTTGGAGAAATCGGTAATGCCCTGCCAGGCCTCCTTGCTGGTGTCGCTCACCGCCGTGCCCAGCTCGGAGGCGGCTTCCTTCAACTTCGCCCAGTCGGCATGGCTGGGGGTAGACGCCAGTACCAGGGTGGCGGCAACTATCCAGGATCGGGTCTTCATAATATGTTCCTTATCATCTCTCATCGGCTGAGGGCCACCTTAGCAGATAGTTCGCGCTCATACAGCTCCTCATGGGTAGTCCGCCATCAGCGCAGACGCTTGCCGCTCGCATCCACTACCTGCTCGCCATCCTCCTTGGCGAAGGCCCCTAGCTGGGGGTCGGGCAGGATATCCAGCACCAGTTCCGACGGGCGGCACAGTTTGGTGCCAAGAGGCGTCACCACTATGGGGCGGTTGATCAGGATAGGGTGAGCCAGCATGGCGTCGATCAGCGCGTCGTCGCTGAAGCTATCCTCCGCCAGCCCCAGCGCCTCATAAGGCGGCACGTTCTGACGCAGCAGCGCGCGCACCGGCATGCCCATGGCGGCGATCAGCGCCACCAGTTGGTCGCGGGAGGGGGGGGTCTCCAGATAATGGATGACGGTGGGCTCGACGCCGCTGTTGCGAATAAGCTCGAGGGTGTTGCGGGAGGTACCACATTCCGGGTTGTGATAGATGGTGATTGTACTCATTTTGCGTGTCTCTCATGGCTTAAGTGAATAAAAGGGTTAGCGGCGGATGCCTGCTTCATACCAGGGCTTGCTGGCATTGACGACGCGCACCACCAGCAGCATGACAGGTACCTCGATCAGCACGCCGACGACAGTGGCGAGCGCCGCGCCTGAGTGAAAGCCGAACAGGCTGATGGCGGCAGCCACCGCCAGCTCGAAGAAATTCGATGCCCCTATCAGGGCAGAGGGGCCGGCCACCGAGTGCTTCTCCCCCACCTTGCGGTTGAGCCAGTAGGCCAGCCCCGAGTTGAACAGCACCTGGATCAGGATCGGCACCGCCAGCAGGGCGATGACCAGCGGCTGCTCCATGATGGCGTTGCCCTGAAAGGCGAACAGCAGCACCAGGGTGAGCAGCAGGGCCGCCACCGACCAGGGCTGAATGCGGGCCATGACACCATCGAAACTGGCCAGCCCCTTTTTCAGCAGCGCCTTGCGCAGCAACTGGGCGATGACAACAGGGATGACGATATAGAGCACCACAGAGGTGAGCAGGGTATCCCAGGGCACCACTATGCTGGAGACCCCGAGCAGCAGCGCCACCAGCGGGGCGAAGGCAAACACCATGATGAGGTCGTTCACCGCCACCTGCGACAGGGTGAAGTAGGGATCACCGTTGGTGAGGCGACTCCAGACAAACACCATGGCGGTGCAGGGCGCCGCCGCCAGCAGGATCAGGCCCGCCACGTAGCTGTCCAGTTGATCCGCCGGCAGCCAGTCGGCAAACAGCACGCGGATGAAGAGCCAGCCGAGAAAGGCCATGGAGAAGGGCTTGACCAGCCAGTTGATGAAGAGGGTGACGCCTATCCCCTTCATATGGCCCTTCACCTGATGCAGGGCCCCAAAGTCGATCTTGAGCAGCATGGGGATGATCATCACCCAGATGAGCAGCCCCACCGGCAGGTTGACCCTGGCCACCTCCATGGCGCCGATCGCCTTGAACAGATCCGGCAATCCCTGCCCCAGACCAATGCCCACCAGAATACAGAGCAGCACCCAGGCGGTGAGATAACGTTCAAAAAAGCCGATGGCAGGGGCTGCCTTGGCATCACAGATTGCAGACATAAAAGCTCCCGATGCGGCGCAATCCCGCATCTTCTATTTGTTCAAAACAAGGTTCAAAAAAGGTTAAAAACACGGGTTTATAACAAGTTGACGGCATATTCAAGCCGCCCCGGCAGCAGGCTGGGGCAGCGATTCAATGGTGCTGACAGAGGCGGCGCAGGGCGTCCGGCCCCACCGGCTCTTCGGCCAGCAGCGGCACCACGGCATGGCGGCTGGCGTGCAACTGTTCGACCGCCTCGATATGGGGCAACTGGCGCTCGGCCCGCAGTTGCAGCAAAGGCGAGCTGACCGCCTCCTGCTGCAAACTGTGGTTGATGAGCCAGCCCCAGGGCTCGATACCGGCGCGGCGCAGATCGGCCTGCAGGTTGGCCGCCTCCTGCACCGGCGTGGGCTCGGGCAGGGTGACGATCAGCACCTTGGTCTGTTTGGGGTCCTGCAGTTGCATCATGGGGGTGGTGAAGTGCAGCCCCTTGTTTCCCATCTGGCGGGCAATCTCCCTGTGGTAGGCGCCGGTGGCATCGAGCAGCAGCAGGGTGTGGCCTGTGGGAGCGGTATCCATCACCACGAAGCGCTTGCCCGCCTCGCGGATGATGCGCGAGAAAGCCTGAAACACGGCGATCTCCTCGGTACAGGGGGAGCGCAGATCCTCCTCCAGCAGCGCCCGCCCCTGCTCATCCAGCGCCGCCCCCTTGGTCGCCAGCACCTGGGCGCGGTAACGCTCGGTCTCGGCGTGGGGGTCAATGCGGCTCACCTCGAGATGAGGCAGGCTACCTGCCAGCGTCTCGCTCAGGTGAGCGGCGGGATCCGAGGTGGTGAGATGCACCGGCAGGCCGCGACTGGCCAGCTCCACCGCCACGGCGGCCGCCAAGGTGGTCTTGCCCACCCCGCCCTTGCCCATCAGCATGATGAGGCCGTGGCCATCGGCGGCCAGCTGGTCCACCAGCGTCCCCAGATCGGGTTGGGTCACACTGTCGTGGGGCTGGGCAACGGATACCTGACTCCCTTTGGATGCACAGGGTTGCAGCAACTGACGCAGGCTCTCAACGCCCACCAGATTGGTGGCAAGCAGCGGGATCTGATCCTGCGCCAGGGCCCTGAGGGCCAGCGGCATGGTAGAGAGGGCCTGCTGCTCACGCTGCCAGAGGGCCAGAGCCAGAGCGTCACCGGCGATGGCACCCTCGGGGAAGAGGCCATTGATGACAAGCTGCTGATTCATGAGCCCGATGGCGGCCAGCTCCTCGTGGGTGCGGGCCACTTCGCGCAGGGTGGAACTTTGGGCGCGAGCCACCAGCACCAACCGGGTGTGGGCAGCATCGGCCAGCGCGGCGACCGCCTCGGCGTACTGGCTGCGCTGCTTCTCCAGCCCCGCCAGCGGTCCAAGGCAGGAGGCATCCCCCTTGCCCTGCTCCAGAAACTCGCTCCAGGCCCCCGGCAGTTGCAGCAGGCGTATGGTGTGGCCGGTGGGCGCCGTATCGAACACGATATGGTCATACTCGGCCAGCAGCGCCGGATCGGTCAGCAGGGCGGTGAACTCGTCAAAGGCGGCAATCTCGGTGGTGCAGGCGCCGGAGAGTTGCTCCTCTATGCTGCGCACCACGATCTCGGGCAACTTGCCGCGCACAGGCCCGACGATCCGCTCCCGATAAGCCCTGGCAGCCGCGGGGGGATCTATCTCCAGCGCCGACAACCCCGGCACAGCCGCGATGGCGGTGATGTGATTGCCGATGGTTGTGGCAAACACCTGCCCCACGTTGGAGGCGGGATCCGTGCTCACCAGCAACACCCGCTTGCCGGCATCGCACAGTGCCACGGCACTGGCGCAGGCCAGCGAGGTCTTGCCCACCCCGCCCTTGCCGGTGAAGAAGAGAAAGGGGGGCGGATCGGTCAGAAACTGAAACATGACGAACTCCTGTCGACAGAGTGGCGAGCCCGGCTGGGCAATCTGGGTTGACGCAGGGGATCAGCAGCAACCGCTGCCGGAGCAGCAATCACCCTTGACGATCCCCTTGATGGCCGCTTGCGGCGCGGGCAGACCCGCATAGCGGGCCAGCTCGCTGCGGATCGGATAGCGGCCGGTCAGCACTACCTGCCCTTCCACCAGCACCAGCGGCAGCCCCTCCTCCCCTGCGTGGGTCAGAAAGACGCTGACGGCCGGCGTCTCGGCAAACTGCATCGGCTGCTGCGCCAGATTGAAGCGCTCGATGACAACCCCCTGCTCCTTGGCCCAGGCCACATCGGCGGCGAAGGTGACCAGCGCCTGCTCGACCTGGGTACCGCAGACACCGCTGGAGCAGCAGAGAGCGGGATCAAAAATCTGAATGGCTGACATGGCATTACTCCTTGTTGCAGCAGGGCTGCGCAGGCAGAACATCGGGGGAACAGCCGGACTCGGCGCGCATCATGCCGCACGCCTCGGGATGGCCGGCGCAGCACTCCTCTGTGAGATAACCGATCAGGCCCAGCATCAGGGGAATGTTGGCGCGGTAGCGCAAAAAGCGCCCCTCCTGCGCCACCGACAGCAGCCCGGCATTGAGCATGGCCTTGAGGTGAAACGACAGGGTGTTGGGGGCGATGTCGAGCTCGCTTGACAGCTCCCCTGCCACCCGCCCCTCCAGCCCCGCCTTCACCAGCAGACGCCACACATCCAGCCGAATGCCGGAAGAGAGCGATTCGAAGACCCTGGTGGCTGTCTCTTTGTTCATGCCGTTCATGTTCATCCCCTTGCAACACTCATGACTTCAACTATACAAGAACTATTGAAATGATCAAGATCACTCCTCCGCAGGAGCCGCTGTCCGCGATCAGGCGTGCGGCGTCGCCGGATGAGCACCATTGACGCAGCACTCTTCCTGCAGGAACTGGATGATCCCCTCCAGCACCCCGTATTGCGAGACGCAGTAGAGGGTACGGCTCTCCCGCATCTGCACCACCAACCCCACCGACACCAGCGCCGCGACATGGTGGCTCAGGGTCGAGGCCGGGATCCCAAGCTGCTTTTGCAACTCGCCCACCGGTAATCCCTGCTCACCCGCCTTGACCAGGTGCTTGAAGATAAACAGGCGGGTGGGATGACCCAGCTCCTTCAACGCCTTGGCAACCTCTTCCAACTGCATCACGCATCACTCCGGTTCGACAGATATTTCGACAATACCAGAAATATCTTGATCACCTCCATGTTTCGAATATTTTAGAAATATAGTTTTAATGACGAGAAGAGGAAAATTGCGATGAACGATTGGTTTGCCATGCTGACGCAGTCCGCCTGGATGTTTCTGTTGCTGGCCGTCGAGCTGTCCGTGCTGTTCCTGGTGATCAGTGCTGGTGTCAGCCTGATACGCCAGAGGCTCCCCGACGAGAAGATCCAGGCCATGCTGGGGGCACGAAGAGGCAGGGGCTATGTGATTTCGGCGGCGCTGGGGGCGCTGACCCCTTTCTGCAGTTGCTCGACCATCCCCATGTTGCGCGGACTCTTGTCAGCCAAAGCCGGTTTTGGGCCAACCCTGACCTTCTTGTTTGTCTCGCCGCTGCTCAATCCGATCATCGTCGGTCTGATGTGGGCCACCTTCGGTTGGCAGGTGACGCTGCAGTATGCCGTCATCGCAGCCGGTGTCTCTGTGCTCGCGAGCATGCTGCTGGACAACCTGGGGTTCGAACGCCATGTCATAGACCCCAAATATGCCAAGCAAGGGGGCTGTGCCACGAATGGCGGCGCCTCAACCCCTGAGTCAGCCGGTATGAAGGCCGCCGCTTGCGGTGCGAGCAGCCCCATCAAGTCACTCAAACCGGTCAACGCGGCACCATACTGCTGCGCCCCGCGACCAGAGGCAGCCGCGAGCATCTCCTGCTGCGCCGACGGCACTGCGGCCCTGACTCAGGCGCCGGTGATCCCCACGGCATTCGCCAAGGCGCGCTCCGATGCCTGGCAGCAATTCAAAGAGGTTCTGCCCTACTTGCTGCTGGGGGTGCTGATAGGGTCATTTATCTACGGCTTCATCCCTGCCGGGTGGATAGCCGCCCATGCCGGGGCCGACAATCCCCTGGCCATTCCGTTCAGTGCGGTCGTGGGCATTCCACTCTATATCCGGGCCGAGGCGGTGATCCCTCTTGCGTCGGTATTACTGGACAAAGGCATGGCCATCGGCGCCGTCATGTCCCTCATCATTGGCAGTGCTGGCGCCAGCCTGACCGAGGTGATCCTGCTCAAGTCGATGTTCCGAACCCCCATGATCCTGGCATTTCTGACCGTGATCCTGAGCATGGCCATGCTGATGGGATGCCTCACTCAGTGGTTACTCCCTTTCTGAGGCGTGCCATTCCTGAACAAGCGGGGCCTATGGCCCCGCTTTCTGCCGGTGGATATCCCCAGCCCTGCTCTCCCAGGTTGACTGATGCCAGTCTGGCGTCGCCATGGATCACTCCATCGGATCGCAGTGCCCCCGTGGCCATGCCAGCCCCTGCACCTGTCGCCGCCATCAGCCCTGAGGCCCTTGCCCGCCGTCCCGCGCGCCCGGCAGGCAAAAGCGGCCCCTTCATATTCCCGCCCCCGATGAGTGGCCGGATCCTCTCACTCGACCGCCAGCACGCCGACCACCACAAAGATTGTTCCGCTCCGTTTCACCGGCTGTATAGTTTTTGGTTAGCCATTCCGGTAAAATCCGCGCCCTTATAAGAGAGCCACCTAAGAGTGATTGAGCGATGTCCAACATAAAACAGGCCCCCAAAGTAGGATTCGTCTCCTTGGGTTGCCCAAAAAACAATAAAAGTTACTAAAGACACATATCAGCTCCTACTTACCCACCTCCTAAATGAGCTACGAAACTCAGTTCGTAAGGTCGCGTTTTTGTTAAATCACTGCATTCACCACACCTATATACAACATAGCACCTTGATGTTATTGACAATCGAATACAATATCCTTATAAAAATATCGACCTTATGTAGAGAAACATATCATGCCATCAATAACATTTGTAATACTCGCAAAGTCGGTTAAACATAAAAAATTTTGTATTGCAGGCAAGATTTATCGTAATAGTGAAGTTGGTAACTGGGTTCGCCCTGTCAATCCAACAGCGGACACTGATGCATTAACTCACTCGCATATAGAATATCCTAATAAGCAACGCCCAGAATTACTTCATATAACCACCTTTAATTACATTCAAAGAGTCCCTCATCCAATCCAGAGGGAAAACTATTCGATAGATACATCATTTTATTGGGATAAAACTGGGGTATTTAACAAAGAAAATATCAACGAGCTTTTAGATAACCCACAGACCATATGGTCTAACGGCACATCCAGTTATAGCGGAAAAAATGATAGATTCCCTATAAATTCAGTCACTCATCCTATTCAATCCCTTTATTTTATATATGTTCAAAATTTGAGCGTAAGAGTTAAAGCTGAAGGTGCTAATTTTGGGGATGATTTAAAAAAATTCAGAGGTTTGTTTTCATATAATGGATATGAATATAAAATATTAATAACTGACCCTCAGATTTACTCTGACTATGGTCGGCATCCAGAAGGCATCTATGACATAGGTGCATGTTATATTACTTTAAGTACAGCCCCTCACAACGATGGATTTTGTTACAAATTTATCGCAGCAATTATTAGCTAATTTAATAGGCCGTATCATGAAAATTTTTTCAATTGGATTTACTGAAAAGTCAGCAGAAAAATTCTTTAACCTAATCAAATCACAGCCGATAAAAAAGCTTGTTGATGTGCGTTTAAACAACGTTTCTCAACTTGCTGGTTTCGCCAAAAAGAACGACCTGAAGTATTTCCTTAAAGAAATTTGCAATGTTGATTACATTCATTCCCCTGATTTAGCACCAACTAAAGAAATATTAGACCCATACAAAAAAGGAAATATTTCCTGGGAGACTTATGAGGATAAATTTTTAAACCTAATGGCAAAAAGAAACATAGAGCGAATTGATAGAACATTGATCGAAGATGGATGCCTCTTATGTAGTGAGCACAAACCCCATCACTGCCACCGTCGTCTTGTGATAGAATACTTAAACAAGCACTGGGACACTGACTTTGAGGTTAAGCATTTGCTATGATGAGAGTTCTGATAATGTATCATCCTGACTTTGCATCTAAGGGCAAGTTTGAGCGTAAACTTGCTCGAATTTTTTCGAATGCCAAGGATTATCAGATTCTGTACTTTGAAGATAGCCGAAATTTCATCAAAAATCATTTCCAGCCTGATGTCTTAGCAAAGCTAGATCACGATATACTTACTGATCCTTTTTCTGTTGAACCAACACACGCCATAATCTTTGATTCAGCGAATAAACCTGAATTTGTTACCCCTTACGAAGTCCTATCTTCAAAAATACCAGTTCGTTATATAAAAGATAGGATTACATCTGTTTCCAATAAGGACAAGGGAGAACATTTTGACACATATATTGGTCGCGGAACTTTATGGGGTAACCCCTACGCGATTGGTCATGATGGTGATCGTGATGAAGTAATTAGAAAGTTTCAATATGATTTCGATCGTGAATTTCTCAAAGGTGGTGTCGAATTTAAAGAGAAGCTAATCGCTCTGAGAGGGCATACACTGGGATGTCATTGCAAGCCTTATGCTTGCCATGGTGATGTTCTTGCTAAGTACTTAAACGAAATCGATGACGGGGAATAGATTTAGTATCTATAAGATAGCCTACTATTGAAAATCTATTAGTTAGCTCAGCTTATTCCCCTAAAGTAAATGTGCCAAATAGATTTCCACATATGCATAAAATATTCAGCTTGAAATTTATAGATGACCATATCAACTCTGTATTTTAACTAAAAATGAGTGACACGGTATGGCGTTGATCAGCTCCCGTTAATGGTCTCAAACGGTACGGTGTGGTAGGGTATCTGTCATTTACCACACTATGCACAAGGAATTGTAGTTTTGAGCAAAAAAGCAGCCAAGATCGGAGACATTGGCACAGACCATGATGGCTTTCACCCTACAGCCATCACCGCAGGATCGCCCGATGTGTTCATAGATGGGATCCCCGCTGCCCGCGTAGGCGATCCCCTCGCCCCTCATGACAAGCCAAATAACCCCCCTCATCCCCGTTCCATCGCTTCCGGTTCTTCTACTGTATTCGTCAACGGCAAGCCTCTGGCTATCACTGGTGGGGCAGTTGATTGCGGTGGGGTGATCATTGGTTCAGGGACGGTGATAGTGGGAGACATGGCCCCATCAGGGCAATCAAGCTTCATTCCACGAGTAACTCCGTGGTTTGATACCCATGTTCGTCTACTTGGTTCTACTGGTGAGCCTCTAGCAGATTTCAAATTCACCTATACCGACGATGCAGGAAAAACACACAGTGCCATGACTGGGCCTGATGGGGTAGCTACTGGTCTCGCCAAGTCACAGAAGCCTCAAAAGATCACAGTAGAAGGCAGCAGTAAAAGTTGGCTCGCAAAGGGAAAATGATGAACAACGTACTAACTACACCACTTGAAAATCTTTTTATCACCGATATTCGCCTGGATACTGATAGAGATTTCTTGATTCCATTGATTTTTACCTCATATCGTATCGCAGTGCGTGGGCAGTTTGGACTCTATTATCTTGGACATGCCGGTGTTCTACTCGTAAATGGTGCAACAGGCCAAACACGATACTATGAATATGGCCGTTACCCCGACCCAAAAGCATTCGAACCAGGTATTGTGCGAGGTAGCATTAAGCAACCAGTTAAGCTTGATAGCGGGATGATTGTTGAGAGTAGTTTTAAATCAACACTACATGAGATATCACAAAGCCATGGTCAATCTAGTAACATCGCAGGTGTAGTAATGCGAGGTTATTTCTACGAAAAATCCATAGATTGGATTAATAAAAAGAGACGCGAAAACCATAGCCCAACCAAAGAGGGGTATGGGCTTTTCCAAAATAACTGTATGACGTTCGTTATTGATCTTGCAGAACATTTAGGACTTGATACCTATTGGCGTCCACCGATTGTCGTCCCGACGTTATATGCAGAGCAGTTCCAGCTTCAATATACTGATTTGGACTACGACTTTAAGAATGATATATTAGAGGTATCAGAATGAATGGATTCTTAACTATATTGAAAAAGCTATACCATGTTTGTGCATTCCTATGCGTGCTTGGCGTAGCTATGATTTTTATTTTTTCTGTAGATATCCCTGTATATGATGATGAATCTTATACAGATGGAAATGGTATTACATGGATAAAAGATAAAGGTGTGCCCCATGGATATCAGGTTGTGGAATCAAAGTCAGGAACATACAACTTGAAGATTTACGAGCTAGATGAGAGCAAGAAATCTGTTGTTGTAGCAGAGAAAAATTTTAATATTGACTTGCCTTTAGACTCATCATTAAAAGCGAATAATTTCTCTTTGTATGATGGGCGGCAAGTAATTTTAAATGTTCCAATAAATTTGAAATAATAGAAATTGAATTAAAAGCTCCGCCAGTACGGGGCTTTAATTCATGGGCATCATCTATGTAAAACACTTCATATATAGAAAATTAAAATAATTTCCCAGCAAGCTGGTTTACTACGGCGAAGAGTAAATAAATGCTATCACCAAAGCGATGAGTGATACTACCAATGAAGTTAATGGGATGTATATTCCTGAGGTGTATTTAAATTTATTATCATTATCTAAATATCTATAGTAAAAGGACTTTGCTTTCAATACGATAATTCTAAGACGCAAAAAAATGTTTTTTTCAAATAAAACGCTCGTATACATATGATAAAGACATAAGCTATCCATCAATGAATTGAGTTTTTTGTCACTTATTTTCTCCCCATGAGCATCATGGTAAACAATTATCACTTTATGATCGGCACCACTTTGTTTTGATTTTGCTGGATGTATAAAGACTGTATCGAAACCAACATCAGAGTGAGAAATTACTAATGTAGCCCCAGTCTCATAGTCAATAGTAATACATTCATTTTCATGGTAATACACCCAAGTCGGTTGAAGGAAAATCCTTACCGCAATTGAATCATTACCTTCAATATATGGCTTTGTTTTTACTTGGCCATCATAAATAGAAATTAAAAAATCTTTTGCGTTTATATTTTCAGCTATCTTAGTCAAACGCATGATCAAATCAGCTTTATGATGACGCCAGTTAACGTAACTTATAAGGCATCTAAGTCTATTTTTAGTCACTGAATGGGTGAAGTAACTCTGTATTTTTGTCATTAACAATTCTACTAATATCAACCTAAAATATTTAAAATAGAAATCACTGTCCCTAAGACTTCGAAGCCACATAGCGACTCATCCGTAATAGTCACTGCATTATATTGCTTGTTATCACTGATCAAGCTGTACCCTTCAGAAACTATCTGCACTCTCTTGTATAAGTAGCTCCCTGCCTTACGCATAACAACTACTTTACTATCCCTGAGCTCTTTCTGGCCCTGGTCTATGACTAGAACACTCCCCACGCCAAACGTAGGCTCCATCACATCACTGTCCACTTGCAGAGCAGCAAGACGGCCAGCTTTCTCCTGGATAGATAGGAAGGCTTCATAATCCAAAAAAAGGAATCCATCTTTATTCAAAAAAGGAATTTTTAGTACTCTGTCGTTCTCGACCTCTCGATCTAGAGCCAGAGTCAATCCCCTAAACTCTTCCCCTGTAGCCAGCCATTCCACTGAGACATTCCCAGCTCTAGCAAGCGAGACAAGGTTCTCTAGAGTTGGGCTAGAAACGCCCTGCAAGTAGTTGTGGACGGTACTGTACCCAATCCCGGCCCTCTTGGCGAAGTCGCGGCCAGAGCCTGCCGGAACGATGGATTTTAGCCTCTCGCTGAATTGCAAAATGCTCTCTTTCTTATCAGTCATAGCGTCACCTATCACCACAACAAAAGGAACAGGAGATCCTTATTATGGTTTGACATGTTCCATATAGTGATCAATCATGTACCTAATATAAGTAACGAGTGGTCATTATGAGTATTCATAATCCTGAAGAATCGCAGAAAAAGGAGCTGGATGCCAGTACAAAGAACTGGCACAGAGCAGACATACTGGCAGCCATTAAGAAGAAGGGAGGAACACTAGCCCAGCTATCTAGGACAAATGGCTTACATGAAAGGACGTTGTATAACGCTCTTGAACGGCACTGGCCTAAAGGTGAACAGATTATTGCTGACCATATTGGCGTTTCAGCCCATGTTATTTGGCCTGAAAGATATGCTCTATTAAGTAGCGGAGACGAATAACTCCTTGTTTTTTAATTTCAATAGTAATGGAACTATAGATATCATGAAAAAAATAATTCAGGTGTTGGTATATGGTCTATGGGGATTAATCGCATTGCTCTTTGGACTAAGTGCTTATAATGAAATCTACGAGCCAGGAATAGGTTTCTGGTCTGGCACTCTGACAGCGATATCTGCGACCTTGATGATATTGGTTGCTTTGTTGGCCTTGTCATGGGCAGCTCTTTCTATTGATAAGATTAAAAACAGGCTATTGCCAAAACCAAAGTAAAAACTCGTAAACAACTACACAGTCCCTTGTTTATTAATTATCTTGGTAAGTATTTCGAATACACTGAGATCTTCTGCAAGTGCAATCCAGGGTAAAGAGCTTGGTTTCCTATCTGAAGCAGAGTTTTCTAATGCGAAGAGAAATAAAATCTTTGATAAAGACGAATACTCAACGTATTTGATAGAAAAAAAAGCAAAAGATAAGGCTGATGAAGAAAGAAGAGCCGCTGATGAAGCGAGAGTTTCAGCCGAAAATGCAGTTAAGGAAGAACTGTTAGCGAAAAAAGAACAGGAAGAAAAAGCACAATGTCTTGAGGACGCATATTGCTATTATAAAAATAATAAAAATAGTGAATATGCTTGTATTGAAGCAATTCCAAAGATTGCCAAATATAAATTCGAATGGACAGACAGTTGGTCTGAAAGTAAATTTGATAGAACAGGCTGGTATGATAAATCTAAACGTATCGTTAGAATATCAGGTGATAAAGCGACAGCTCAAAATGGGTTTGGAGCTACTAAAAATATAACCTATTATTGTATATTCAATGCTGATACCGGTGAGATAATTGATCTTGGATTTTTATAAACTTTAAATTAAAAGGCTTTCGTTTTACGAAGGCCTTTATTTATTTGAGACAAGCTGGATGAATAATTACTATTATGTTCATCTATTTTCAATATTATAACTTTCCTGATTATGTATCTACAAAACTATGCCACTAAGCTAATTTTTCTTGCTTTTAAGAATATTGAATATTTTACTTACTCCAGCCTTTGAGTCGAATGCAACTAATGATGTCTTTTGCGGAATTACTTCGCATGGCATATCCAAGCTATAAACAGGCTTAAAAATAATACGTTTATTTTCGAAGAAAGACTTCGTGCTATTTGATATAGCAACTGGAATTTCAGACATATTCTTTGAGTTCATCCAGCAGACTCTATGCCTACCATCAATAATAAATATTTCATTGTCTGTATTTACGCCAACAAGCGGCACATCAAACCAATGAAGTGGATCTCCATATGAAAACCAATCTAATTTTGGTTCATTGATACATTTAGACTTAATGCATTCAACCTGCTCAGCAGTATAATAATCGCTAAACCCGTCATTTACTATGCATGCGTTTATCAAAACAATTTCATACTCACGCTCTCGTTTATTAAATAAATTATATTTCATCATAAGATCACCACCTTTATTAATTTCAGAAAAACACTACATCTTAATATATCGTAGTGATAATATTTATGCCTTATGTGTACACGTCTAACATATTTCACAGTTCTTTGATTCACTCAGTACTCATCATTTCCTTTTTTACACGAAACACCGTCGCCCTACCGCAGTCGCACAGCTTCGCGATCTCATCCGGTGTGTTCTTCCCAGCCAAGAGCATTTCAGTGATTTTGCTGTGTAGTTCCTTGTTCTTCTGCTTGCCCTTGTACCGACCAGCATCTTTTGCAATGGCTATGCCTTCATTACGTCTTGATGCGATCATACCTCGCTCAAACTCTGCAACAGCACCCATCATGGTCAGGATCAAACGACTTTGCGGGGAATTGTCAAAGCTCATGCCGTTAGCCAGGAAGCGAACGACAATGCCTCGATCAACAAGGCTATCTATCATTTCGAGTAAGTCGCGGGTGTTACGTGCAAGACGGTCAATGGAATGAGCTACAAGGGTATCGCCTTCGCGGAGGTGTGAGAGCAGGTTAAGCAGCTCTGGTCTTTCACTGGTGGACTTTCCTGATTCCTTCTCAGAAATGATCTTATCGCAAACAGGTTCCAGTACCGCCAACTGGCGTTCAAGGCTCTGATCTTTTGTCGAGACTCTCGCGTACCCAAAAATCATTTCCTTACCCCTATCAACCATCAAGTATCGTTTAGATTGAACTAATGATACTGTATCATATAGATTGATTCAACATCTAAATGATACTAAGTGAGACTCGTCAGATCGGTATCATTGGGGAGTACTCAAAAGAGATTTTCCTCTAGTGTCTTTTTCAACCCGGATCGCACTCTATCGAATCAGTAATTGCCGTTTACTCAGGATGGTTGAGTTTGATGGGTTATCACGAAACGCTTTTCTGCTGTTGAGAGTTGGGATAGCCTTAAATCTGTGAATGCCCTGTTAAAAGTTGTTTTAGGTAGGCCCATATGCTCTTTAATCAGTTGCTTGCACGTTCTGCGGTATTGGAGGAGCGACTAGCTGACTTCTTTTCGTTACCGCTGGTAAATGATTCCTGTCGTCTACAGGCTACGAGGGCACTTGCTAGCCTTAGCTTTGAACATGCTCAAAGCTTGAAGTATCTAGTGGCAGCAGGCCTACATACATCTGCCGCAGCCCTACTTCGCGTGCAGTATGAGTCGCTGGTTCGTTCCCTTTGGGTGCTTTACGTTGCGACGGACAGCCAAGCTGAATTGATGCTTGCTGAGCTCACGCAGGATACTGCTAAGCAAGCCAACAAAATTCCGATGCTCAGCCAAATGCTAGAAGCAATCGAGGAGAAGGCACCACATGCACCAGTGGTTCATCTCAAGGAGTTCAAACATTACTCGTGGCGGCCTCTGAGCTCTTTTGTGCACGGTGGCATCCATGCAGTGAATCGTCATGGCAGAGGCTTCCCGCCGGAGCTGGTTCTGATGCAAATCCGACACTCGAATGGGCTGCTGGGGATTGCAGGTAATCTGCTTTTGATCCTGGCTGGCGTACCAGCAGAGGCCGGTAAAATGGCTGGCATATATGCTGAGTTTCAAGACTGCTTTCCCCCGGCCGATTCACCTTACCCGCGAACCACTGAGCCATCTTACTAATTAACATCTGAGGCGAGTGAATACCCCTGCGGAATGTCCGTTGGCACGTATACACCCAATAAGCTGAGGCTCGTGGGTAATCACGAAAAGATAAAATATATCTTGACATTTTTCGATAATGCCACATTAAATATTATTCCAGTGGCTCAGATGATTTTTGACTCGTGCAGATAAAAACAGGCTTATTTCTGTTCTGAGTATGAGATTCCTTCAATTTCCTCAAAGAACGATGACGGTACTGGGTTCTGATAATTTTCGGGTTTGAAGGCCAGTCAGCTAGGCTAAGAAAGTAACACTTGATACTTTTATAAAATAAAAATTGACATATTGAATTTCACCTCAATTTCTGAAAAAACAGCACCATTCGTGCTATAATAGATACATCCAAAATTATGCAGCCTCAGACTCTAGACGCCCCTGGCCCTAGGGCTTTTTTTTATGCATTTTATTTGGAAAATCGCCAGTAAACAACGAGTTACTGGGATATATAAAAAGGAAGTATATGAAAATAAAAACAATAATCTACCCTACTTTGATCGATCACAACCTACTGTTTCCAAAACTTCATAAGCTTAAGTTTGCCGCTTATGGTTGTGGAGCTGGCAAAACTACCGCCCTGATCGAAGAGATAAACAGCTCAATATCCGATCAATTCTTCATCTTGGCTTTCGGTACTAACAAGATGCAGGAGTATGTGGCATCACAGATCAATGGTTCTCTGGTGTGGGTCAGTGACAAGGACTCGAAGAACTACTGTTGTGACATTCTACAAGCAGTTCTGGACTACCTACGAACCCCCATAATCAGCCACAAAGCACTGATCATTAGCGATAAAATATTCTCCAAAATCGACCCTAAGCTACTGAAAAATTTCAAAATATATCTGGATGACGTTGTAACTTTCAGTTCTCATATCACTCTCAACGACGCCACACCAGCAGCAAAGCGACTAGTCCAAGATGAGTTGTTAAAGCTTGCCCCTTTCGACATGACCACCAGCAAGAAGGCAAAAAAAGCACAATCCACCGATCAGTACTGCATAGGAACAAAGCGTGATTTTTCAGGGGACATAACCACAACAGTGAGTAAAACTCTCGACATTATTCAGGATAATGACCAGTTCTTCATGGATTCGAGCTGGTTTTATGACAGTTCAAAGTCCCAATTGAACATCACTGCTTGGCGAGATTTGCAGAAGTATATAGATGCTGGTCTAGACATGACCTTCATTGGAGCCAACTTCACTAATTCCATGATTTATAAGGCTCATAGATGCTTGTTCAGGCAAGTTACGCTGCCCAACATACAGGAAAGATCTGTCCCTTTGGATGATCGCCTAGAAATCTTCTACTTTCTGGAGCACACACGGGCATCAGCAACTTGGAAGAATGACAGTGGCGAATGTTTAACTAAAATTTATGACTATTTAGGCGGAAATATTGGTACTAATTACTACTATACCCATAACAACTCTGACGACAAACGTAAGAACACTCGCGGGAAGGCATATGAACTCCCAGGACAAAAAATCAGTGTAGAAGCCCGTGGCTTGAACGATTTCAGGGCGTACGAGACTTGTGTTTGGCTTGCGACGCTCAAACCAAGCCCCAGCGAGGCTACTCACATAGAGCATTTATTCGGCATTACCTACAGCGAGTTCATTAGCTCTAGAGAACACGAGGCTATGCACCAATTCATACTGAGGGGGTGTAGTAGGGATTACAGCTCTGCCCAAACTCAACGAGTCTATGTTCTCGACCGCGAGCAGGCAGAGGCACTAGGGACAAACATCCAGCACATTGATCTACAACTTCAATCTGATTCCTCAGAGAAGAAACCTGTCGGTGCACCTGTGAAGCAGTTCAAGCTGGACGCCGCCGCTTCTGAACGCTGCAGAAGGAGGCTCCAAAAGAATCCAACCCTAGGAGAGTTCAGGGAGTGGATGTTCAAGGGAGCCAATGCTAGCTGTACTGACTGGGAACGAGAGATCTTCATGGAGAGGTACGAGAAGCACCAGTCTACAGCCGGACTGAGGAAGGCTGCCTAATGGATTAAAGGAAAAGTGGGATTTAATACCTTATATATTATAGGGAGTTATTCCCACCTTTCAGTTCTGATCAATCAAAAGGCGATGAAGAACGCCGCTACCGCTTGCGGTAAGGAGTTCTTCCCATGTAGTCATGAGAAACGAGTGCAGCGAGTTCGATTGACTACTGTCGAATGTCTGTAGCAGTACGTTTTTAATACAGAAATTCTACAGGTACCTACTTATACATATGTACACCAGTAGTCACTCGTGGACTCGTGACTACGTGGGAAAAGCCGTAACTGCAAGCAGTAACGGCTTTTCATTCTCTTCTAGTTAATGCATAACTCATTGTTTTTTTTAAATAAAAATCAACTGATTAGTTAGATCCAAAAATGCCTTTGGTGTTGTTAGTTCTACTGCATACGACGAATGGGCGATCAAGCCCATCGGAGGCCCAGGATCTTACATAATGGCTTCAACTAGGAAGGCTCCATGGAGTGCATACTCTACGGCCAAGAAGATCGCTCGCACAGAAGGATCCAAAAGGATTCTTTTATGTGTTAATTTACTTCGCCAACTTCATCCATATATTCATATGAACCCATTCGTAATTCATATTTCTATTGGTTTTTGCATCAAAATTAATGATATTTATATGTCCTATCTGTTAGGCCAAAATGCAGAACCATTTATTTCAGGATACCCAACTGTAGAAAGTAATCCCATTACTGTTTTGAAGTATTCTTGATCGGCGATTTGAATTTCTTTTCCTGTATTAATAATGGATTTCATTTTTGCATGGTTAAGTAAATCATCATCAATACTAACCAAATAACTTTCACCATCAACATAATGCTCTGTGTAGAATTTCCACTGGGGTTTCATTGTGTCCCCAGTAAACGTATAAGCAATATCTGAACCAATACATTTAACTTTGATACTTAAACAACCATCTGCCTTATCCATAAATACAGTTTCAATTATGGAACTTATACTAGAACGAATCTTGTTTCTTGATTCATCAGTAATGTCATTGAAGGTATCCCAGCGGACCAGTTCAATGAAGTCGATCATAGTATCCTCAAATGAACCTTTACCTTCCATGAGAATTTTCTTATCACTTAAGTTTGATATCTGTTTGATCAACCCATCTCTTTCCCTACCCAGTTCAATTAATCTTTCTGAAAGCTCCGAAATATTACCAACACCATTTTCAACCAAAGCCATTAGATTCTTTATTTTATTGGAACTTGCCTCTAAAAGGCTCTGCTTAGATTCTATTAAACTTTCAATGTCAGATACATTTTGTGATATATCCCTAGAGGAATCTAAGTATTCCATAAGCAAACATATGATTATACATTGTTCAACAAGTGGAGCAGCTACTGACCATGCAGTACAGCCCTTTTGTGTGTGCTTACCGTTGACACATATGTATCTTGGTTTTCCTTTGTTGAGATAGCCATGCATAGTCCCCTTGCACTTAGCACAACGTAGGATACTCAAGCCTGACATCAACTTTATGTTGTCTTTGTTTGGATCCCTTTTGGACTTATGTCCATTTTGTACCCTTAACTCTTGAAGTTTTAAGAATTCACTTTCACTTTTACATAGTGCTGGATAGTAATTGTGAAGCACATAAGGTATGTTTTTAACCTTTAGTGTTCGTTCACCGATCAAGGCTCGGTTTTCTCTCATACGCTTGATTACTTGATAGTCCCATTCTTTCCCATTCAGTTCATTTGGGTACTTAGTATCAAGATAGTTCTTAACCTTGTAGATCCCATGTCCTTCTAAAAACATGTCCAAAGCTTCGCGGGCAATGCCCCAATACTTTGGATGGGGTTTAATTGCCTCGTACTGGGAACCGCTATCATCAACCCAAAAAGGGTGTTTTCCTGCACTTTTGATGTTTACAGGTTCACCCTTTCTCTGGCGTTCGATCAGTGCTTCTATGTTCCCGATGGTGCGGGCCTGTTTGGTTTTACTCTCTTCATTCGCTCGGCTGAACAGCAGGATGCTAAGCATTAAGTCTGTGGGGTTCTGGTTGACGGACTCATTTGTATATATCCGTTTATCCATACCTGTGACGATGGTTAAGCCAAGCCGAAGCAACTTCAAAAACAGTTCTTGGGCGGTGGTCACATCCTGCCTTGTGAGACGATCAAGGTTCTCAACGTAGAGCCAGCTATCAGAAGGGATCGCCTTGGCTTCAACAGCCGCGATGAAGTCCCCTAACTTGCCATCAGTGGCGTTCTTACCTTTGAAAGCACTCACCCCAGCCTCTACAAGCTCTAAGCCTTGCTGTATGGCAAATTCCTTAGCTCCTGCCATCTGCCGTTGCAGAGTTGTGCCCAATTCTTGGCGATCTGATGACCACCGTATGTAGCTGTACATTTGTGTCATGTTGTATACTCTGCGACCTTCAGCAATGTGATAGTACAAAAAAATGCCTAAGATTGGTTTTTTATCATTGGGTTGCCCCAAAAACCTGGTCGATTCCGAGCGCATCCTGACCCAGCTGCGTACCGAAGGGTACGACGTGGTGCCCAGCTATGACGATGCGGAGCTGGTGGTGGTCAACACCTGCGGTTTCATCGACAGCGCGGTACAGGAGTCTCTGGAAGCCATCGGCGAGGCCCTCGCCGAGAACGGCAAGGTGATAGTCACCGGTTGCCTCGGCGCCAAAGTAGATCAGATCCGCGAGATCCACCCCAAGGTGCTCGAGATCACCGGTCCCCACGCCTACGAAGAGGTGCTCGGTCACGTCCACAAATACGTGGCCAAGCCGACCCACAACCCCTTCACCAGCCTAGTGCCGGCCCACGGTGTCAAACTGACCCCACGTCACTACGCCTATCTCAAAATTTCCGAAGGCTGCAACCACCGCTGCACCTTCTGTATCATCCCCTCCATGCGCGGGGATCTGGTGAGCCGCCCCATCGGTGAAGTGCTGGCCGAGGCCAAACGCCTGAAAGAGGCCGGCGTGAAGGAACTCCTGGTGATCTCCCAGGACACCTCCGCCTACGGCGTGGACGTCAAGCACCGCACCGGTTTCTACGACGGCATGCCGGTCAAGACCAGCATGGTGGCCCTGTGTGAAGAGCTGGCCAAGCTCGACATCTGGGTGCGCCTGCACTACGTCTACCCCTACCCGCACGTGGACGACGTCATCCCGCTGATGCGCGATGGCAAGGTACTGCCCTACCTCGACATCCCGCTGCAACACGCCAGTCCGCGCATCCTGAAGCTGATGAAGCGCCCCGGCACCGTCGAGCGCACCCTGGAGCGCATCCAGAAGTGGCGCGAGATCTGCCCCGAGATCACCCTGCGGTCCACCTTCATCGTCGGCTTCCCCGGCGAGACCGAAGAAGAGTTCCAGATGCTGCTGGACTTCATCGACAAGGCGGAGCTGGACCGGGTCGGCTGCTTCAAATACAGCCCGGTTGATGGCGCCAAGGCCAACGAGCTGCCGGATCCGGTACCGGAAGATATCCAGGAAGAGCGCTTCGTGCGCTTCATGGAGCTGCAACAGCAGGTCTCCATCCGCAAGCTGGCCCGCAAGGTCGGCCAGGAGATGACGGTGCTGATCGACGGCGTGGACGAAGAGGGCGCCACCGGCCGCTCCTTCGCCGATGCCCCCGAGATCGACGGCCTGGTCTACTTGAACGGCGAGACCGGCCTCAAGCCCGGCGACCTGGTCAAGGTGCGCATCGATGAAGCGGACGAATACGATCTGTGGGCCAGCCTGGTAGGCTAAGCCCTGCCACAACCCGGCTGCCGGCCATGCCGGTGCCCACGAGAAGCCAGTCGGCACACGCCGACTGGCTTTTTTTATGGCTGTTATTTCTGACGCCAGAAGCAAGCGACAGGAGCATGGCGCCGGCAGGATCTTGGGCCCGGCCAGCAGCGGCTGCGCCCTTTTCCTCCCATGTCGGCACAAGCTTCGCCTCAGTGAGCCCGATCACATCCTCGGTCGAATACCTGCTTCTTGTTTCAAGTACAAAAAAAAGCCAGCTACCAGGATAAAAATCGAGCACGATCCAGTTCACAGTATCGTCTTGGAACTGTCATAAAGGGTGACTTGGTGTTTCCTGAGAATTAATGCAACTATATAATTTTAAAGGTTTAAAAAAACAAATTGACGAGAATGACGAGACGGCGTGCGTTTTTACGATATCGACGAAATGAACAGTTGTTGTTTTCCTGTTAATTCTGCTTTTCTAGTGGCGTTGGACGACACAACTACAAGGGTGCAAAACCTGACCAACATAGAGGGCCGACATCCAAGCATGCGATCTCGGCGCTCCATTCCAAAGATGGAAGACCCAATAAGAAAGGAAAACATATGCTTGCCAAAGTATCCAAAATCGCTACCTCAGTCATGCTGGGAACCCTGATGCTCGGTGCCGCCGGTACCGCCATGGCCGCCGAGAACAAAACGGTGCTGACCCTGGTCGCACAGCAGGAAACCGCATGGGTCAAGAACTTCAACCCCTTCCTGCAGGCCGGTCTGCTGCACACTACCCGTCACTTCATCTATGAACCGCTGGTGATCTTCAACGATATGCAGGGTGGCAAACCCGTCTATCGTCTGGCCACCAACTACGCCTTCAGCGATGATCTGAAATCCGTCACCTTCGATCTCCGTGACGGGGTCAAGTGGTCCGATGGTGAAGCCTTCACCGCCGACGACGTCATCTTCTCCTTCAATCTGGTCAAGGCCAACAAGGCGCTGGATGAGCGCTCCATCTGGACTCAGATCAAGAACGTCGAGAAGCTGGGTGATCACAAGATCAAGTTCGACCTGACCGAGGTCAACACCAACGTGGTGAACGACATCGTACTGGTGCCCATCGTGCCCGAGCACCAGTGGAAATCGGTCAAGGATCCGGTGGCCTTCACCAACGACAAGCCGGTCGGTACCGGTCCCTTCACCGAAGTGGACAACTTCTCCGCTCAGCTTTACACCCAGTGCCGCAACCCGCACTACTGGGACAACGCCAGCCTCGCCATCGACTGCATCCGCATGCCGCAGATGGCCACCAACGACCAGGTTCTGGCCGCGGTGATGAAGGGTGATGTGGACTGGTTCGGCTCCTTCGTACCGGACATCGAGCGCCTCTACGTCGGCAACGATCCGAAGAACAACAAGTACTGGTTCCCCGCCTCCGGCACAGTGGCATTCAACGTCAACTTCCAGACCAAGAACCCGGGCAACCACGAAGCCTTCAACGACATCAACTTCCGCCGCGCCTTCTCCATGGCGATGGATCGCCAGTCCATGGTGGACATCGCGGGCTACGGCTACCCGACCGTCAACGAATACCCGTCGGGTCTGGGCAAGGCGTTCGCCTCCTGGGACAACCCGGATGTCGAGAAGAAATACGGCCAGTTCAACAAGTTCGACCTGGAAGGTGCCAAGGCACTGCTGAAACAGGCCGGCTACAAGGACTGTGACGGCGACAAGTTCCTCGACACCCCGAGCTGCAAGAAGATCGAGTTCAAGGTACTGGTACCGAATGGCTGGACCGACTGGGTCAACACAGTCCAGATCGGGGTCGAAGGCCTGCAGGCACTGGGCCTGAACGCCAAGACCTCCACTCCGGAAGCCACCGTCTGGACCGAGAACCTGATCACCGGTGACTTCGACGTCGCCCTGCAGGGCTACTTTGCCGGTGCCAACCCGCACAAGTACTTCGAGACCGCCTTCCACTCCCGCAACATGGGTGAGCGCGGTAACCGCTTCGCGGCGCCTCGCTACAAGGATCCGGCTCTGGACAAGCTGATCGATGACTTCACCCAGACCGCCGATGCGGCCAAGCAGAAAGAGATCATGTTTGCCATCCAGGAGCGGGTCGGGGCCAACCAGACCATCATCCCGGTGTTCAACAACCCGACCTGGTACGAATACAGCACCAAGCGCTTCAATGGCTGGTTCAGTGCCGACAACCCGGTCGCCAAGCCGCAACTGCACCCGGACACCCCGGAGCGTCTGCTGCACGTGTTGTCACTCAAGCCAAACAGCTAACCACCTCGGCCCCCTGCGGGGGGCCCTTTTCCCCGCCATGTCTTCCATCCCCCGTATCGCACGGGGTTGGGGGAGCTTTGCCCGGCGCGGGGCAGGCTTGCAGTAAAAGGGTTTACCATGGGATTTATATTAAGACGTTTCTCCTTCTATCTGGTCGCCTTCCTGGTGGCCGCCACCATCAACTTCCTGTTGCCAAGAGCCATGCCAGGGGATCCCGTCTCCGTCATGTTTGCCCGAGCCGGCGCCATGATGGAACCTGCCGCCCTGGAAGCCCTCAAAGCCACCTTCGGCTTCGTTGACGGCCCTATCGGCACCCAGTTTCTCACCTATGTGAAGAGCGTCTTCACCTGGGATCTCGGCACCTCGGTGCGTTATTACCCGCAACCGGTCGCCGATGTGCTCGGCCGTGCCATCGGCTGGACCCTGTTCCTGGTGGGCACCTCCACCATCATCAGCTTCTCCATCGGTTCCATCGTCGGCATCTTCGCCGCCTGGTACCGGGGTGGCCGCATGGACAGCATCCTCTCGCCGCTCACCCTGGTGATGCAGGCCATACCGCCGGTGGTGGTCTCCCTGCTCGCCCTCTTTCTGTTCGGGGTCAGCCTCGGCTGGTTGCCCATCGGCTACGCCTACAGCCCGGAGATCAAGGCCGATTTCGGCTGGGAACACATCAAGAGCATCATGCTGCACGCCATCATGCCGGTCGGCACCCTGGCGCTGGTGCAGGTGGGGGGATTCCTCATCACCATGCGCAACAACATGATCAACTTGCTGGGGGAGGACTACATCACCATGGCCAAGGCCAAGGGGCTCTCCAACAACAGGGTGATCTTCAACTACGGCGCCCGCAACGCCGTGCTGCCCAGCGTCACCGCCCTCTCCATGGCGCTCGGTTTCGTCATCGGTGGCTCCCTCATCACCGAGGTCATCTTCAACTACCCGGGGCTGGGGCTGACGCTCTATCAGGGCATCCTGGCGCGCGACTACCCGCTGATCCAGGGGCAACTGCTCATCATGACCATCACCATGCTCAGTTTTAACTTCCTGGCCGACATGCTCTACGTCTTCCTGGATCCCCGTCTGCGTACAGGAGGCAAATAAGATGCGTATGCCGACTATCTTGAAAATTTTGCTGGGCAACAAGAAGGCAGCCTTCGGTCTCGCCATCGTGGTCACCTTCGTGCTGATGGCCCTGTTTGCCCCGCTGCTCGCCAGCAATGAGCCCACCAAGCGGGTCGCCCGCCCGCACCAGCCCCCCAGCGTGGAGCTGGTGATGGGATCCAGCCGCATGGGCCACGATCTCTGGTCCCAGTTCACCCACGGCGCCCGCATCTCCCTGATGGTGGGATTCGGGGCCGGGCTGCTGGTCTGCGCCCTGGCCATCGGCATCGGTATCACCGCCGGTTATTTCGGTGGCGTGGTGGACGAGTGCCTCACCTTCCTGATGAACGTGGTGCTGGTGATCCCGAACCTCCCCTTGCTACTGGTGCTGGCCAGCTTTATCGGGGAGGCGTCACCGACGGTGATCGCCCTCATCATAGGCTTCACCTCCTGGGCCTACGGCGCCCGGGTGATCCGGGCCCAGACCCTGGCCCTGCGCGAGAAAGAGTTCGTCATCGCCGCCGAGGTGCTGGGGGAGCCAGCCTGGCGCATCATCCTGGTGGAGATACTGCCCAACCTCATCTCCATCATCGGCGTGAGCTTCATCGGCTCCATCATCTACGCCATCGTCACCGAGGCGACCCTGGAGTTCCTGGGGCTCGGCGATCCGACCGTGGTCAGCTGGGGCATCATGCTCTACAACGCCCAGACCTCGAGCGCCATCCTGGTGGGCGCCTGGTGGGAGATCCTGGCCCCCTGCTTCGCCATCGCCACCCTGGGCGCCGGCCTCGCCATGCTCAACTTCGCCATCGACGAGATAGCCAACCCGCAGCTGCGCTCCCACAAGGGATTACGTCGCTGGAAGCAGCTCGCCGCCCCCGTCCCGGTAACCGTCGCTCAGGAGAAGACAGCATGACCTCGCAACAACCCCTGCTGTCGGTGCGCCAGCTCTGCGTCGACTACATCACAGAGAGCGGCGACGTGCGCGCCGTCAACTCGGTCAGCTTTGACATCATGCCGGGTGAGGTCTTCGGCCTCGCCGGCGAATCCGGCTGCGGCAAGTCCACGGTTGCCTTCTCGGTGGCCCGGCTGCACAAGCCGCCCGCCTACATCAGCGGTGGCGAGATCCTGTTCAAGGGGGAGAACATACTGCACTTCGACGACGAGCGGCTGCGCAGCTACCGCTGGCGTCAGGCGAGCGTGGTGTTCCAGTCCGCCATGAACGCACTCAACCCCGTGCTGCGCATGGAAGAGCAGTTCTGCGACGTGCTGATCGCCCACAACCCGGGGCTGACCCGTTACGAGGCGATCAAGCGTGCCCAGGAGCTGCTGGAAATCGTCGACATTCACCCGAGCCGGCTGCGGGATTACCCGCACCAGTTCTCCGGCGGCATGCGCCAGCGGTTGGTGATCGCCATCGCCATGGCCCTCAACCCCGAGCTGCTGATCATGGACGAGCCGACCACGGCGCTGGACGTGGTGGTGCAGCGGGAGATCCTGCAGAAGGTCTATGCGCTCAAGGAGAAGTTCAACTTCTCCATCCTCTTCATCACCCATGACCTGTCGCTCATGGTCGAGTTCTGCGATCGCATCGGCATCATGTACGCCGGCGAACTGGTGGAAGTGGCGCCGTCCAAGTCGATCCTGACCGCGCCCCTGCACCCCTACACCAAGGGGCTCGGCAACTCCTTCCCACCCCTGCACGGCCCGAAAACCGTGCTGGAGGGGATCCCCGGCACCCCGCTCAACCTGCTGGAAGTACCGGTCGGCTGCCGCTTCCAGGCCCGCTGCTCCAAGGTGCACGCGCGCTGCCGCCAGGAATACACCGCCCTCGCCGAGATCCGGCCTGGGCAACAGACCGCCTGTCATCTCTACGAGGTGGCGGAGCAACAACCGGATCTCCCGATCTATCTGGACAAGGCCGCTGGCTGTTAAGGATGTCTGTCATGCAAATCGCCCAAACCGATGCGCCCATCATCGAGGTCCAGCATCTCTACAAGGACTTCCCCGTCAACTCCAATGCCATCAAGAGTGGCAAGATGCGGGCCCTGTCCGACATCACCTTCAACCTGCACCGGGGCCGCGCCCTGGCGGTGGTGGGGGAATCCGGCTCCGGCAAGAGCACCATCGCCAAGATCATCGCCAAGATGTACAAGCTCTCCAACGGTCGCATCCTCTATCGCGGCCGGGATCTGGAGGAGTTCAACAAGGGCACGGCCTTGCTTGACTACCGCCAGAGCGTGCAGATGGTGTGGCAAGACCCGTTCGGTTCGCTCAACCCGACCCACACCATCTACCACCACATCGCCCGCCCCCTGCTGCTGCACAGCAAGGTGCTCGACAAGAAAGACTTGCCGGAGATGGTCTACAACCTGCTGGAGAAGGTGGGGCTGACCCCGGCCAAGGCGACGGCGGCCAAGTACCCGCACCAGCTCTCCGGCGGCCAGCGCCAGCGGGTCAACATCGCCCGCAACCTGGCGGTGGAGGCCGAGGTGGTGCTGGCGGACGAGCCCACCTCCATGCTCGACGTCTCCATTCGCATCGGCATCCTCAACCTGATGGAGCAGATGAAGAACGAGCTCGGCGTCTCCATGCTCTACATCACCCACGACATCGCCACCGCCCGCTACGTGGCGGAAGATCTCGCGGTCATGTACGTGGGCCACATGGTGGAGTGGGGCGAGGTGGACGAGATCCTGCATCACCCCCAGCACCCCTACACCCAGTTGCTCATCTCGGCGGTGCCGGATCCCGAAAAAAGCATCCACGCCGAGCTGGAGGGGGGCCGCAAGGGAGAGATACCGCTGTGGACGCCGGAGTCCCGCGGCTGCCCCTTCGCCGGCCGTTGCCACCAGGCCATGGCCCGCTGCAAGGAGAGCCTGCCGCCGGTGACCAAGCTCGCCGACAACCACTTCGTGCGCTGCTACCTGCACGAATAAGCAAGGCGGCATCGCCGCCCACGCACATCCATGCGGGCCTTAGCGCCAGGCCCGCCAACCGTCTCGCCCATGCCGGCAGACCAAGGGAGTAAAGCTTGATGGAACTCTTGATCAATCAGGTGGGTTACGATTGTGACGGCCACAAGATTGCCCTATTGCAGGCCGCCGCCGACGCCGACCTCAGCGGCCGGGTGCGGCTGCTGCGCGAGGATGACGGCCAGATCCTGTTCGAGGCCCAGCTGCAGGCCGCCGGCCAGGTGCCGGGCTGGCAGGGCCGCGCCTTCTGGCGGGCCGACTTCAGCGCCTTCACCCGCGCGGGCCACTACCGGCTGGAGGCCGTCACGACCGAGCGGGGCGACGCCACCGCCAGCCCGCGCCTGACCCGCTCCCCCCGCTTCGCCATCGGCCCCGAACTGCTGAGCCGCACCTGCCTCTCCGATGTGATCCACTACTTCAAGGGACAGCGCGCCAGCGGCGCCTTCGATCGCGCCGACCGCAATGCCCGCCTCTATGGCAGCGAGCAACGGCGAGATGTGCACGGCGGCTGGTTCGACGCCAGCGGCGACATGAGCAAGTATTTGAGCCACCTCTCCTACGCCAACTACCTCAATCCCCAGCAGACCCCCATGGTGGTCTGGGCCCTGCTCAAGTGCCGGGAGCTGCTCTCTACCCGCACCGATATCGACAGCCTGAACCTGTGCAAGCGGCTCAATGACGAGGCGCTGCACGGCGCCGATTTTCTCTGCCGGATGCAGGACGAGTCGGGCTTCTTCTACATGACCCTGTTCGACAAATGGAGCAAGGATCCCGAGCAACGCGAACTATGCGCCTACGCCACCCAGCAGGGGCTCAAGTCCAGCAACTGGCAGGCCGGTTTCCGGCAGGGAGGGGGGCTGGCCATCGCCGCCCTGGCCCGCGCCGCCCGCGAATCCACCACCGGTGATTTCGATGCCAGCCGCTATGCCAACGCGGCCAGCAGCGGCTACCTGCACCTGCGCGAGCACAACCTCACCTACCTGGACGACGGCCGCGAGAACATCATCGACGACTACTGCGCCCTGCTCGCCGCCGTCGAGCTGACCCGGACTCTCGGCAATGCGTGGCTGAGCGAGGCCAGGGACAGGGCAAGCCGGCTCTGCGCCCGCCAGCGCCCGCACCCGGATCTCGGCCACTACTGGGCCGCCAATGACGACGGCAGTCGCCCCTACTACCATGCCGCCGAGGCGGGCCTGCCGGTGCTGGCGTTGATCGAATACCTAGGCATGGAGCCGGAACCGGCGCGCCAGACCAGCACGCTGCGGGTGATCCAGCAGGCGCTGACGGCCGAGCTTGCCCTCGCCGCCCGGGCGGGCAACCCCTTCGCCCTCGCCCGCCAGTATGTGAAAGGGGTGGATGAAGCCCCCAGGGTCAGCTTCTTCATCCCCCACCACAACGAATCCGGTTACTGGTGGCAGGGAGAGAACGCCCGGCTGGCCTCCTTGGCTGCCATGGCATTTTCCGCTGCCAAGCTACGACCGCAGCAAAACAAGTCGCTGCTCACCTTCGGCCAGCGCCAGCTCGACTGGATTTTGGGGCAGAATCCCTTCAACACCTGCATGCTGGCGGGGCACGGCATCAACAACCCGAGCTACACCGCCGGTTACCCCAATGCCCTTGGCGGGATCTGCAACGGCATCACCGCCAGTTTCGATGACGAGGCGGATCTGGCCTTTATCCCGGAAGAGTACAAGGATCGGCTGGATCAGAACTGGCGTTGGGGGGAACAGTGGATCCCCCACGCAGCCTGGTTCGCCCTGGCCATCTGCTGGCAGAGCACCTCCGGAGGCTCCCATGATTGAGTACTGGGTCGGGGTGGATGGGGGCGGCACCCACAGCCGCGCCCGCATTCGCGACAGGGCCGGGAAACTGCTGGGAGAAGGCCGGGCGGCGGGATCCAACCTGGAGCTCGGCATCGCACTGGCCCATGGCAACGTGCTGGCCGCCATCGATCTGGCCCGCACCGCGGCGGGCTTGCCCAAAGAGTGCGAGCAGCAGATGGGGGTCGGGCTAGCACTCGCCTCCGCCGAGCTCGCCGATTGCTATCAGGCCCTGCTGGCCATGCCCTTCCCCTTCGCGAGCGTGCGGCTCACCTCGGATGCCTTCGGTGCCTGTCTCGGCGCCTTCGGTGGCCGGGAGGGTGCCATCCTCATCGCCGGCACCGGCTCGGCCGGGCTCATCTACCAGGATGGCCGGCTGCGCAGCTGCTCCGGGCGCGGCTTCCCCATCTCGGATCTCGGCAGCGGCGCCTGGCTCGGCCTGCGTGCCCTCCAGCAGGCGCTGCTCTGCCACGACGGCATCCTGCCCCCCAGCACCCTGGCCATCCGCTTGCTCGATCACTTCAAGGGGGATCAGGCCGAGGTGGTACGGTGGGCAGCCAAGGCCATTCCGGCCGACTATGGCCGCTTCGCCCCCTGGGTGTTCGACGCCGCCAGCGACGGTGACGAGCTCGCCTGCCAGCTGCTGGATGAAACCAGTGCCCAGTTGCAGACCCTGCTGGCGGGGATGCAGCAACTGGGGGCCAGACAGATTGCCCTGCTGGGCGGGGTCGGCACGCGCCTGGCTCCCCGCCTCGCCCACCTCAACCTGGTTCCCCCCAGGGCCGATGCCCTTGAAGGCGCCATTCTGTTCGCTCAATCCGAGGAGCACCCATGTCTGCACTCCTGAGCCTTGCCCTGCCTGCACGGCACGCCGGGAGGGACTCCGCTCCGTTCACTCAATCAGAGGAATACCCATGTCTGCACCCCTGATCCACACCCAAGTTGACCGACGTGACGGTGATGATATCTGGTTCCGCTTCACCCTGAGCCAGCTGCCGGCCAGCCCCTGGAAACTGCACTTCTGCCTGGCTCGTCACATAGACCCGGCCTCGGTCGAGGGGGGCGAGCTGGAGCGCCAGAGCGGCAGCTACAAGGTGCTTGTCCCCCTGGATGGCGCCAGCGAGCTGCGTTTCTGCTGCCGCAACACCCCCATCAAGCGCCTCTCCGATCTGCCCCAGGGTTTCTTCCTGAGCCTGACCGAGAGCAGCGGCACTCCCCAGCTGCTGCCGGTGAGCCTGGTCGAGCAGGCGCTCAACCTGCCATCTCTTGCCCCCGCAGGCCCTGAGCTGCCCGAGGTGGAGCCGGCCAACGGCATAGTGCCCCACCCCGCTCATCTGCAGTTGCCCGAGGGCAACTTCCGGCTGGCGGAGCGCGCCCATGTCAGCGGCCCCGGCTCCCTGACCGGCCTGCTGGCCCACTTCAACGAGCTGACGGGGCTGGCGCTCAGCCAGGATCACGACGCCGAGATCCATCTCATCGAGGCCCCCCTCACCTCCGAGGCCTACAAGCTCTCCATCACCCCGACGGAGATCCGCATCCAGGCGGCGGGCGAGGCCGGCTGGCGTCACGGCCTGATAAGCCTGGCCCAGTGGGCGCTGCAACACGGGGAGAGCCTGCCCTGCCTCGAGCTGCACGATGGGCCGCGCTTCGGTTTTCGCGGCATCTTCCTCGACTGCGCCCGCCACTTCCACTCCATCGCCACCATCAAGCGCCTGCTCAAGCAGATGAGCCTCTACAAGTTCAACCGCTTCCACTGGCACCTGACCGATGACGAGGGCTGGCGCCTCGAGATAAAGGCCTTCCCACAGCTGACCGAGGTGGGCGCCTGGCGCGGCCACGGACTGGCGGTGGACCCCCAGCTCAGCGGCGGGGCCGAGCCTTACGGCGGTTACTACACCCAGAGCGAGGTGCGCGAGCTGGTGGCCTACGCCGCCGGGCTCGGCATCAGCGTCATCCCGGAGATCGACATCCCGGGCCACTGCCACGCGGCCATCAAGGCGCTGCCCGAGCTGCTGCGGGAAGAGGCGGATCACTCCCGCTACCTGTCGGTGCAATATTTCGACGACAACGTGCTCAACCCCGCCCTGCCCGGCACCTATGAGTTCCTCGAGGCGGTGATGGGTGAGGTGTGCGCGCTCTTCCCCGGGCCGCAGATCCACATGGGGGGAGACGAGGTCCCCACCGGCGTCTGGACCGACAGCCCCGCCTGCCAGCAGCTGATGCAGCGAGAGGGGTATCAGGATTGCCGCGAGCTGCAGGGGCACCTGCTGCGCCACTGCCAGCAGTACCTGGCCGCCAGGGGCAAGCAGATGCTGGGTTGGGAGGAGATACTGCACGGTGACAAGGTGAGCCGGGATGCGGCCATCGTCGCCTGGACCAGCTTCCAGGCCGGGCTGGATGCCGCGAGCCAGGGCTACCCCGTGGTGATGGCGCCGGCCCAGCAGCTCTATCTGGATCAGGCCTATAACCAGGACATTCACGAGCCAGGTCTCTACTGGGCCGGACCGGTCAGCCTGGAGCAGGTCTATGCCTGCGATCCGGCCCCCCTCGATTTCCATGCCAACGATAACATCCTGGGGGTGCTGAGCCCCTTATGGTCGGAACTGGTGATCTCTCGTGACCGTCTCGACTACATGTTGTTCCCGCGCATGCTGGCCACGGCCGAGGTGGCCTGGAGCGCCCCCGTCCGCAAGGAGTGGGTGCACTTCGCTGCCCGTCTGCCCGGTCAGCTGCAGATCCTCGATCAGTTGCAGGTGCGTTATCGGGTGCCGCAGAGGTAGTGTTATCTTTCTCTTTTTGGCGACCTTTTGGTCGCCTTTTTTTACCACCAATCAACAAAAACCCAACCTAAGCCCTACTTTTCATCCGCCTTTATTGGCAAAATAGGGCCCGAGATGAAGCCGACAAGGCATCAGGTCAGGTTTTCATCCTCCCAATCACAATAACAATCAGCATGAACATCGGAGCTTATCCTTATGGCCCGCAGAGACGTCCAGGCGCTGGACAGCGAAGTGGAGTTTCCTGCCGACGTACAACTCGTGTCGACCACGGACCTGCGCGGCGTCATCACCTACGCCAATCCCGCCTTCTGCCGCATCGCCGGCTACCAGGCCGATGAACTGGTCGGCCAGAACCACAACCTGGTGCGCCACCCCGACATGCCCAAGGCCGCCTTCGCCGATCTCTGGGATCGCCTCAAAGAGGGCAAGCCCTGGCGCGGCATAGTGAAGAATCGCTGCAAGGATGGCCGCCACTACTGGGTCGATGCCTATGTGACCCCCATCTATGAACAGGGCAAGATCAGCGGCTACCAGTCGGTGCGCTGCAAGCCGGAGCCCCAGATCAAGCAGGTCGCCAACCAGACCTATCAGGCCCTGCTCAAGGCCGAGCGAGAAGGCGCCAGCAAGCTGCCCTCCCTGCGGCCGCTGCGGCCCGCGCTGCTCGCGGTGCTGATGCTGGGGCTGCTCGGTTGGGCGCTCCACTCCCACGGCGCCATGACGGCGCTGCTGATGCTGCTGCCCCTGCTGCTGGTCACCGGTGCCTACTGGCGCGAGCTCATCTCTCTGCCACGCTATCTCAAGCAGCTCGGCCAGCAATATGACAGCCTGACCCGGCTGGTCTATTCGGGGGATGCACCCGGCGCCATCGCCGATTTTCACTTGAAGATGCTGCAGGCCCGCATCCGCACCGTGCTGGGGCGGGTCAACGATGCCACCCACCCCTTGCAGACCCTGGCGAGCGACTTGAAGGACTCCTCCCATCAGGCCTTCCTCGACATCAACGAACAGGATGCCCAGACCCAGCAGATGGCCGCCGCCATGACCCAGATGGCCAGCACGGCCCACGAGATAGCGCGTAACATCCAGGACACCAACGGCCAGGTGACGGAGGCGCGCAGCAGCTGTGAACACACGGTGCAGCAGCTGGATCAGACCGGACAACAGATGGAGCTGTTGGCCAAGCAGGCCGAGCAGGCCTTCCACTCCGCGGTGGAGCTTGCCAGCGAGTCGGAGCGGATCGGCAGCGTCATGGGGGAAATCCAGGGCATCGCCGAGCAGACCAACCTGCTGGCGCTGAACGCCGCCATCGAGGCGGCGCGCGCCGGTGAGCAGGGCCGGGGCTTTGCGGTGGTAGCAGACGAGGTGCGCACCCTGTCGACCCGTACCCACAAGGCGACCGAGCAGATCCAGGGCAGCATCCATCAGATCCAGCAGACCCTGGGCCGCTGGCAGGGGATGATGCAGGACAACCTGGCACAGACCCGGGAATGCGCCGAGATGACCCGTCAGGGCTCAGGCAACCTGCATCTGGTGCTGGGGGAGATAGAGCAGGTCACCGAGTTCTCCACCCAGATAGCGGCGGCGGCCGAGCAGCAGCAGGCGGTGGTGGAGGAGATCAGCCGCAACATTCACCAGATCTCCCAGTACTCCCGCGCCAACAGCCAGAAGATGCAGGCGGTGGACGACTCCAGTCAGGAGTTGCTAAAGCGTGCAAGCGAGCTCAGGGGGCTGAGCCAGACCTTTGGCTGACACCTTGCCCAGAAGACAACAGAAGCGCCACAATGGCGCTTCTGTTTTTTAAGAGACGACCCGAGTCATGATGATCGATCCCCCCAAGACCGGCCTGAACAAGGTGGCGCGCATCGAGGCGATCCTGGCCCTGATCCCGCCGGGCCGGGTGGTGAGCTATGGCCAGGTCGCCGATCTGGCTGGCCTGCCCGGCCGCGCCCGGCTGGTAGGCAAGGTGCTGCGAGAGACCGACAAGGTGCTGCCCTGGCACAGGGTGCTGGGGGCCGGCGGCACCATCTCCCTGCCCAAGGGCTCGGCGGGCTTTGATAAACAGACGGGGTTATTGCAGGAGGAGGGAGTGCCGGTGATCGGCGGTCGAGTCAGGATGCGGGAGTGGCAGTGGCAGCCCGACCTGGCCGAGCTGCTGTTTCTGATCCCGTTCTAGGGGTTGCCGCGCTAGTCACTGAGAAGCGGGCCCAGGATCTCGTCGCTGCGCACCTGCACCGGGATGGTTTCATCTTCCCGCTGCAGCAGCACCAGCAGACTCTGCTTGTCCACTTCCAGCACGTAGGCCGTTCCCTCCCTGGTCAGGCAGGTCATGCCTGGCCGGATTTCATGTATCTCCATGACAACCTCCGTGTCTTGCGCTGCCATCCATGCAGCCTCTTCAGTATACCGCCATCTCCCAATAAAAAGGCCCCTGTGCGGGGCCTCTTTCGTCATTGTGTGAACAACGACCGATCAGGATTTCTTGGCCTTGGCCAGGCTCTCCTGCCATTTTCCGTTGTCGTAGTGGGCCGTCCAGCCCGTCGCCTTGCCGTTGACCTCGGTCATCACGTACTGCTCCTTGGTCTTGCGACTGAAGCGCACCACGGAGGCGTTACCGTCAGGATCTGACGCCGGTGCATCGGCCAGGTACTGATGCTTGGGCGAGAGCCGGTCGCGGAAGCGCTTGAGCTCTTCAACCAGTGGCGCACGAGTCTCACGGGATTTCGGGAAGTTGCTGGCGGCGAGGAACAGGCCGGCGGCGCCGTCACGGAGCACGAAGTGGGCGTCGGACTGGGTGCACTTGAGCTCGGGCAGCGGCACCGGATCTTCCTTCGGCGGCGCTATGTCGCCATTTTTCAGGATCTTGCGGGTGTTCTTGCAGCTCTCGTTGGTGCAGCCCATGTACTTGCCGAAGCGGCCGTTCTTCAGCTGCATCTCGGCTCCGCAGCGATCGCAGTCGATGCTCGGCCCTTCGTAGCCCTTGAGCTTGAACTGACCCTGCTCGATCTCGTAGCCGTCACAATCCGGGTTGCGGCCACAGACGTGCAGCTTGCGGCTGTCGTCGATGATGTAGGCATCCATGGCGGTGCCACAAATGGTGCAACGGTGCTTGGCGCGCAGCGCCTCGGTTTCGGCCTCGTCACCGTCATCGCTGGCGGAGACGAACTCGTCGGCACTGACCAGGTTGATGGTCTTCTTGCAGCGCTCCTTCGGTGGCAGCGCATAGCCGGAGCAGCCGAGGAAGACCCCGGTGGTGGCGGTGCGAATGCCCATCTTGCGGCCGCAATCCGGGCAGTCGATGTCGGTCTGCACCATCTGATTGGCGCGCATGCCGCCCTCTTCCGCCGGCTTGTCGGCCTGCGCCAGCTCCTGGGTAAACTCGGCGTAGAAGGCGTCGAGCACCTTCTTCCACTCCAGGCTGCCCTCGGCGATGCCATCGAGCTTGTCTTCCATCTTGGCGGTGAACTCGTAGTTCATCAGCTCGACGAAGTTCTCCACCAGTCGATCGGTGACGATCTCCCCCATCTTCTCGGCGAAGAAGCGGCGGCTCTCGACCCGCACATAACCGCGATCAACGATGGTGGAGATGATGGAGGCATAGGTAGACGGGCGGCCGATGCCACGCTTCTCCAGCTCGCGTACCAGCGCCGCTTCGGTGAAGCGGGCGGGCGGCTTGGTGAAGTGCTGACGGGGATCCAGCTTGACCAATTTCAGGATCTCGCCGACGGTCACCGCCGGCAGCTGGTTGTCTTCGCCCTTGCGACCCATGGGGGGCAGCGCCTTGGTCCAACCGGCGAAGCGCAGGGTGCGACCACGGGCTTTGAGCTCGAACTCACCGGCCTTGACGGTCAGGGTGGAGGAGTCGTACTGAGCCGGGGTCATCTGACAGGCGACGAACTGACGCCAGATGAGGTCATAGAGCCGCATGGCATCCGGCTCCATCCCTTCCAGCATCTCGGCGGTGACCAGCACGCTGGAGGGACGGATCGCCTCGTGCGCTTCCTGGGCACCGGCCTTGGAGCCATAAAGAGTCGGCTCTGCGGGCAGGTAGGCCGCGCCATACTGCTCGCCTATGTATTCGCGCAGCGCCTCGACCGCCTCTTTGCTGAGGTTGGTGGAGTCGGTACGCATATAGGTGATGTAACCCGCCTCGTACAGGCGCTGGGCCATCATCATGGTCTTCTTCACCCCGAAGCTCAGACGGGTCGAGGCCGCCTGCTGCAGGGTGGAGGTGATGAAGGGCGCGGACGGCTTGGAGCCGGTCGGCTTGTCTTCCCGATTCACCACCTTGTAGTCGACCCCTTCCAGGGCGGCCACGGCGGCGAAGGTCTCGGCCTGGGTGACCGGCTTGAAGTCGGCACCGTTGCGGCTGACCACTTCCATGCGCAGGGCACTCTTGTCGCCGGTCAGCAGATCGGCGTTGAGATCCCAGAACTCCACCGGCACGAAGGCCTTGATCTCGCGCTCTTTATCGACGATGAGGCGCACCGCGACAGACTGCACCCGACCGGCGGAGAGACCACGGGCCAGCTTCTTCCACAGCAGTGGGGAGACCATGTAGCCCACCACCCGGTCGAGGAAACGACGGGCCTGCTGGGCGTTGACGCGATGGATGTTCAGCTCGGACGGCTGGGCGAACGCCTCCTGGATCGCAGTCTTGGTGATCTCGTTGAACACCACCCGCTTGTAGCGGCTGTCGTCACCGCCGATGATCTCGCGCAAATGCCAGGCGATCGCTTCCCCTTCTCTATCCAAGTCGGTTGCGAGATAGATGGTGTCTGCCTTGGCGGCCAGACTTTGCAACTCGCTGACCACTTTTTCCTTGCCGGGCAAAATCTGGTAGTTGGCCTGCCAGCCCGCGGTCGGATTGATCCCCATCCTGGAGAACAGGGCGTTGCGATCCTTGGCCGCCTTCTCGGATTCGCTGAGCTTGATGCCGCGAATGACAGGTTTTTTGGGCTCGTTACTGGCGCTGCCGCTGGTCGGCAGATCACGAATATGACCGACGCTGGATTTCACCACGTAGTCCTTGCCCAAATATTTGTTGATGGTCTTGGCCTTGGCCGGAGACTCCACTATGACCAGTGATTTGCCCATGCTGTAACTATTATCCTCGTTGCACCCGACAGGGTTGGCGTGCGGTTTTGTGGGGCTGTATAAGAGATTTGACGCAAAAAAGCAATCATGGAGGCAAATTTGCTTGACCAGCCCATACCGCACTCTCTCTTTATTTATTAATGCGAAGCCAGGACGCGGGAAGCAACCGCTTTTTTGTTTTTATGCTATATCCCCCCCTTTTTTAGCGTGGAAATGACATAACCAGCCGCCCTCGTCACATAAAAAACCAGCTTGGTTATCAGCTTGTTACAAAGGATGAAATCTCTTTATAATGGCCGCATACCGCAGCTTTGTGCGCGGAAGGAACCGTTCCCCCTATAAAAATCGAAAGGATATCGTGATGAAGCACTTCGAGGTCAACTTCGACGGACTGGTCGGCCCCACCCACAACTATGCCGGCCTCTCCTATGGCAACGTGGCCTCCCAGAGCAATGCCAAGGAAGCCTCCAATCCCAGGGAGGCGGCCAAGCAGGGTCTGCGCAAGATGAAGGCGCTGACCGAGCTCGGCATGGTGCAGGGGGTGCTGGCGCCCCAGGAGCGACCCGATCTCGCCACCCTGCGCCGCCTCGGCTTCAGCGGCTCGGATGCCAGCGTGCTGGCCCAGGCCGCCAAACAGGCCCCCGCCGTGCTGGCCGCCTGTTACTCGGCCTCCAGCATGTGGACCGCCAACGCCGCCACCGTCTCGCCGAGCGCCGACACCCAGGATGGCCGCATTCACTTCACCCCCGCCAACCTGACCAACAAGTTCCACCGCTCCCTCGAGCCGGAGGTGACCGGCCGCATCCTGCGCGCCGTGTTCAACAACGATCGCCACTTCTGCCACCACCAGCACCTGCCGGAAAACGATCACTTCGGCGACGAGGGCGCCGCCAACCACACCCGGCTGTGCCACGCCTACGGTGAGGCCGGGGTCGAGCTGTTCGTCTATGGCCGCAGCGCCTTCGACGTCTCCCAGCCCGCCCCCAAGCGCTACCCGGCCCGCCAGACTCTGGAGGCGAGCCAGGCCATCGCCCGCCTGCACGGCCTCGGCGACGAGAGCGCCGTCTTCATCCAGCAAAATCCCGAGGTGATCGATCAGGGGGTGTTCCACAACGACGTGATCGCGGTAGGCAACCAGAACGTGCTGTTCTTCCACCAGCAGGCCTTCCTCAACACCGCCACCGCACTGGCCGAGGTGCGCAGCAAGTTCGGCGAGGGGGAGCTGCACTTCATCGAGGTGCCGACCAATGAGGTGTCGGTGCAGGATGCGGTGAAATCCTACCTGTTCAACACCCAGATCCTGACCCTGCCCTCCGGCGAGATGGCGATCATCGCCCCCACCGAGTGCCGTGACAACCCGGCGGTCTCCGCCTATCTGAGCAAGCTGACGGCCATGGGCACCCCCATCAAGGGGGTGCACTTCATGGACGTGAAGCAGAGCATGCGCAACGGCGGTGGCCCCGCCTGCCTGCGACTGCGGGTCGCCATGAACGACGCCGAGCTGGCCGCGGTCAACCCGGCCTGCCTCATCGACGACGGTCAGTTTGCCCGCCTGGATCAGTGGGTGGAGCGCCACTACCGCGACAGCCTGGCGCTCGACGATCTGCGCGATCCGGCCCTGGTGCTGGAGACCCGCACCGCCCTGGACGAGCTGACTCAGATCCTCAAACTCGGCTCCGTCTATCCCTTCCAGCGCTGAGAACCTGGTCACGATCTTACTGCGAGGCCGTGCTCAAGGCTCATGCGCTGCTCGCTTGTTTGTAACCAAGAGTGCTCACGTATGCCTATACGCTCCGGTTCCTGCGCCGCTCTTTACCTTGCTGACGACCTCTCGCGACAGCTCCTAGACAGGTTCCAAGCCGCAACAAAGCCATAAACGAAGAGCCGGGCGATTGCCCGGCTCTCTTGTTTCAACTCATTGAACGGCGACTTAGCGCCAAGGGCTCTGTTGCCACAGGCGACCGATAGCCGCCTCCAGCGCCTGGGCGCCCTGCTGCCCCAGCCTCTGGGTCAGGCTCTTGGGCCTGCGGTAGCTGATGCCGATCACCTTGTGATGGCTGGACTGAGCCAGCAGGTAGTCATCACTGGTGCTGAGGGTATCCACCAGCCCGAGCTGCTTGGCCTGGCTCGCCAGCCAATGCTCCCCGGTGGTGACCTTGTCGATGTCGAGGCTGGGTCTGTGCTCGGCCACGAATGCCTTGAAGCGATCGTGGATGGCACCCAGCTCCTCACGGAACTTCTCCCGCCCCAGATCATCGTTCTCACCGAACATGGTGATGGTGCGCTTGTACTGGCCCGCGGTGTGCATCTCAAATTCGATGTCGTGTTTTTTCAGGAGCTTGTTGAAGTTCGGCAGCTGAGCTATCACCCCGATGGAGCCGACGATGGCGAAGGGCGCCGCTAGGATCTGGTCTGCCACACAAGCCATCATGTAGCCACCGCTCGCCGCCACCTTGTCGATGGCCACGGTGAGCTTGATATCTCTGTCCCGCAGGCGCTGCAGCTGGGAGGCCGCGAGGCCATAGCCGTGTACCACGCCGCCACCGGACTCGAGACGCAGCAGCACCTCGTCGCCGGGCTGGGCCACCCCTATCACGGCGCTCACCTCTTCGCGCAGGGAGCTCACTTCCTTGGCATCCATGCTGCCGTGAAAATCGAGCACAAACAGTCGGCTGCGCTCATCCGTCGCCTTGGCGCGCTGCTTGTGCTGCTCCTTGCGCTGCTTCTCGAGCTGCTTGCGCTGCGCCTTGCCAGCCAGCGCAGCCTGCAGCTGATGACGCCCCTGCTCCAGCTCGTCGGAGAGATCGGTCACCACCAGCTCCCCCTTGCGGGCCTTGGGGTGGCGGCTGCTGATCACCATCAGGACGATGGCGCCTATGGCCAGCAAGAAGGTGAGGGTTTTGGCCAGAAACAGGCCGTACTCGGTCAAAAATGCCACTTGAAGCTCCACGATGAGTCGGTTTTTTCACATAGTAAGGAGTTTGACGGGATCGTGCAAAACCTCTGCCATTCCCCTCGGGATCTCGCCCCCCATCGGCCCTACCGTCCTGTTTTATTCACATTTTTGCCGTCTCATACTGGTCAAAGGCGGTGCCGGCTCAGTACACTTGCCCCCTTGTTGGTACCGTCCATCTGTCACGAATTTATTAACAGGAGTCCACATGCTCGATTATCAGGCCCCCCGGGCACTGCTCAAGGACAAGGTCATTCTGGTGACGGGTGCCGGTGACGGCATTGGCCGCGAGGCGGCGCTCACCTATGCGGCCCACGGCGCCACCGTGATACTGCTCGGCCGCACCAGTGCCAAGCTCGAGGCTGTTTACGACCAGATCGAGGCCGCCGGTCATCCCCTGCCCGCCATAGTACCGGTCGACCTGAAAGGCGCGACCAGGAGTCACTACCTTGGCATGGCAGAGACTTTCGCTCAGCAGTTTGGCCGCCTCGACGGCGTGCTGTTCAACGCCGGTCTGCTCGGCACCCTGTCACCGTTCGAGCACATCCAGGAGAAGGAGTGGGACGAGGTGATGCAGGTCAACGTCAAATCCGAATTCCTGCTGACCCAGGCGCTGCTGCCGCTCATCCGTCAGACCGCCAAGGAGCACGGCGACGCCTCCATCGTCTACACCTCCTCCAGCGTGGGTCGCAAGGGTCGCGCCTACTGGGGCACCTATGCCATCTCCAAGTTCGCCATCGAGGGCATGATGGAGGTGTTGGCAGACGAGCTGGAAAATACCCGGGTGCGGGTCAACACCCTCAACCCCGGCGGCACCCGCACCAGGATGCGGGCCAGCGCCTTCCCGGGAGAAGATCCGCAGACTCTGAAGACCCCAGCCGAGCTGATGCCGCTCTATCTCTATCTGATGGGGGCCGACAGCCGCGGCCAGACCGGCCAGACCTTTGTTGCCCAACCGAAAGCGGCCCAGCCCAAATAAATCAACAAAAATAACCAGATAGGGTTAAATTGAAGAGGGGTGTCAGTGGCACCCTGTTGAATCCCATCGGCACCCTGACAGGTTGAACTATGTTTCGTCCCAAGAGCACGTTTGAGCAATGGCGGATCTTTCAGGCCGTGGTGGACTGTGGCGGTTACGCCCAGGCCGCCGAGGCGCTGAACAAGAGCCAATCCTCCCTCAATCATGCGGTGGCCAAGCTGCAACAGAGTCTGGGGGTGGCCCTGCTGGAGGTGCGGGGCCGCAAGGCGGTGCTGACGCCGGCGGGGGAGATCTTCCTCAAGCGGGCTCGCCAGCTCAGCCAGCAGGTGGAGGAGCTGGAGAATCTGGCCAACAACCTGGAGCGACAGTGGGAGCCGCAGATCAATCTGTATGTCTCCGTGCTGCAACCCAGGGAGCGGCTCTATCGGGCGCTGGCCAACTTCTATCCCCGCAGTCGGGGTTGTCGCATCAACCTGCACGAACGGATCCACTGTCACTTCAATGCGCTGCAGGTGGGGGATCTGATGCTCTCCGAGCACCTGCCTCTCGATCGCACCGGCCTGCCGCTGGACGAGGTGTGCCTGCTGCCCCTGTGTGCGGCGACCTATCCCCTCGCCAGCCAGGCCGAGCCCATCACCTCAGAGCTGCTCGCCAGCCATAACCAGATAAGCCTGCATCCCCCCATTCACCGCTCGGTGGACTGGAACGATGCGGACGACACCGGCTGGAAGGCGACCCATTACCATGAGGTGTTCACCATGTTGCGGCTCGGCCTCGGCTATGCCTGGTTGCCGCGCCACCTGGTGCAGGAGGAGCTCGCCAACGGCAACCTGGTGCAGCTCAATCTGGAGGGGGGCAGCGAGCGCTACCTCTACACCTACCTGCTCACCCCCTCGACCGATGCGCTGGGGCCCGCGGCCGAGCTGCTGCTGCGTTGCCTGCGCAACGAATACCAGGCCGAGAGCGTCAAGTAAGCCCTGCTGCCAGCTGCCAGCCCTGCTCACGCCCGCTAGCCGGGGCACAGGGCAGACCGGCCCCTCAGCCTGATTACTCCCTATTTGCCCCCTGCTTGCCCCTGCCTATCGGATCTCGGCGCCAGCCCAGCCAGCCTCACACATTGGGCACACGCCAGCAGGCGGCCAGCGCCGCCAGCGCCAGCCCTGTGGCCACCATGAAGACCCCGTGAAAACTCCAGATCTCCGCCACAGTCCCCGCGATCGCGCCCGCCATGATGGAGCCGGTACGGATGCTGTTGGCAAACAGGGTGGTCGCCACCCCGGCGCGGCCCGGCATCAGATCCTGGAAGTAGGACATGCCGATCCCCGCGACGATGCCGATGAAGATGGCGTTGAGCAGTTGCAGCCCGATCAGCGCCTGCTGGCTCGACAGGGTCACCAGCCCCACGTAGAAACCGACCCCGGCCAGCACCGCCAGCAACATCATGGGCCGCTTGCCAAAGCGCCGGGTGTAGTAACCCGCCAGCAGCATGAAGGGGATCTCGAGGGCCGCCGCCGTGCCCATCAAGATCCCGGCGAGCTTCTCCTCCAGCCCCAGCTCGCGGGTGATGTAGAGCGGCATGTTGATGAGGTACATGCTGTTGCAGGTCCACATCAGGGTGGAGGCGATGAACAACGCCCGCACCGAGGGATCCTTCCAACTGCTGACCCGCTCCCCTTCCCCGTTGGACTTGGGCAAGGGCAGGGAAGGCAACCAGCGCCAGACCACGAAGGCGCAGACGAGATAGGCGAAGGCCGAGGCCAGGTACATCACCTCGAAGCCATAGCCGATGGCGAGTGCAAAAGCGGCCGGCGGCCCTATCACCCAGGCCAGGGAGAACTGGGCCCGCAGCACCGAGCTGAACATGTCGGCGCGCTTGTTGCGACTGTCGGCATACTCCCGCGCCAGGGCAAACAGCTGAGGGCTGGCGGTGGCGGTCAGGCTCGCCAGCACCACCCCCAGGCTCACCAGCAGCCAGTATTGGCGGTTCCAGGCAAACAACAGGGAGAGCACTATGCCGGCGAAACAGCAGCGCAGGATCAGTTGCTTGCGATCCCCCTTGCTATCGGATCTATGGCCGAGCCACTGGCTGATGAGGATGCCGATCACGGCGTTGACCGTGTAGAACAGCCCCACCAGGAAGGGGCGAACCTGCACCTCCTCGGCCAGGAACAGGCTCAGGGTGGGCACCTGCAGTGCCACCGCCACCCCGGTCATGAAGGTGACGGCCAGGAAAGAGAGGGAAACGGGATCCGGCCTCTTGCGGGCTGCGGTCAATAAACTCATAGAGATACCATCGATAAGGGAGAGAAAAAGGAGCCAGAAACCGGCAGCTGTATAAAATGACGGCGCTCATTTTATGTCACTATCAAGAGCCACCTCAAGGCTTGCGAGGCCACGTCCAAGTCCGTACATTGGTAAACCCTCTGGCCAGCACAAGGATTTCACATGTTTGATTTTGATCGGGAGATAGATCGCCGCCATACCATGAGCCTGAAATGGGACAAGTACAAGACTCAGGACGTGCTGCCCATGTGGGTGGCCGACACCGATTTTTGCTCCCCCCCTGCGGTGATCGAGGCGCTCACCCAGCGGGTTGCCCACGGCATCTTCGGCTACTCCCGCCCCTCCCCCCGCCTGATCGAACTCATCGTGACCCGTCTGCAGCAGCGCTATGACTGGGCCATCCAGTCGGAGTGGCTGGTCTTCCTGCCGGGCGTGGTACCCGGACTGAACCTGGCCTGTAAGGCCTGGAGCCAGCATGGCCGCGGCATCATCACCCCCAAGCCGGTCTACTACCCCTTCCTGCAGGCGCCGGGCTTCAACGATCGCCCCCTGCTGACCGTCCCCATGATCGAGGAGGCCGGACGCTGGGTGCTGGATCTGATCGAGCTCGAGCGCCAGGCCCCTTCAGCGGATCTGCTGCTGCTGTGCAACCCGCACAATCCGGGCGGTACCGTGTTCACCCGCGAGGAGCTGGAGGCCATCGACGCCATCGCCGAGCGCCACAATCTGGTGATCTGCTCGGACGAGATCCACTGCGATCTGCTGCTGGATAAAGATGCCCGCCACATCCCCTACGGCGCCCTCAGCCCGGCGGCGGCCGAGCGCAGCGCCGTGATGATGGCACCGAGCAAGACCTTCAACATCGCGGGCCTGTGCTGCTCCTTCGCCGTGGTGCCCAACGCGCGTCTGCGACTCAAGTTGCAACAGGCGATGCGCGGCATCAGCGCCGACGTCAACCTGCTGGGCTTCGTGGCGGCGGAGGCAGCCTACGAGGGGGGCGAGCAGTGGCTGGCGGAGCAGCTCGACTATCTGTCCGCCAACCTGGCCCTGATCGAGCAGGCGGTCGCCCGCTGGCCCGGCGTCAAGCTGGCCAACAACCAGGCCACCTACCTCGCCTGGATCGATGTGAGCGCGCTCGGGCTGGACGATCCCGTCGCCTTCTTCGAGCAGGCCGGGGTGGGGCTCTCTCCCGGCGCCCAATTCGGCGATGGCCAGTTCGTGCGGCTCAACTTCGGCTGCACCCGGGCTCGTCTCACCCACGCCTTGGCGCGCATGGAGAAAGCCATCTTTCAGCGCTGCGTCTGACCAAGGTCGTGCGATCAAACGCCGGCTGCACCAGGGCGCGGCTGGTCGAGGCGCTGGCCCGCATGGAGAAAGCCATCTTTCAGCGCTGCGTCTGACCAAGGTCGTGCGGTCAAACGCCGGCTGCACCAGGGCCCGGCTGGTCGAGGCGCTGGCCCGCATGGAGAAAGCCATCTTTCAGCGCTGCGTCTGACCAAGGTCGTGCGATCAAACGCCGGCTGCACCGGGGCACTGCTCACCGAGGCCCTTACCCGTATGGAGCAAGCCATTCGGGCTAACATCTGATATAGATGTGACTCATGACGGGATGAGCCTGGCTCATCCCCTTTTTTCAGCCATTGATCCGGTTCACTATGCACCCACGAGCCCTGCGCCACTTGTTTATCCCAAGCACAAGCCTGCCCTGGCTGGCCGCCTTGCTGGCCGGCGTGCTGGCCCTGCCGCTGTCGGCCGCCCCCGCCTATGTCACCATAGGCACGGGTGCGCTCAACGGCGTCTACTACCCGACCGGTGGCGCCATCTGCCGCCTGCTCAACGAAGACAACAGCCAGAATCGGCTGCACTGCACGGTGCAGAGCACTGCGGGCTCCCTCGCCAACCTGGTGGCGCTGGCCAAGGGCGACATCCAGCTCGCGCTGATCCAGTCGGATGTCCTGTACCATGCGGCCCACGGCAGCGGCCCCTTCGCAGGCCAGGCCCCCAATGATCAGCTGCGCAGTCTGTTCCGGCTCCATCAGGAGTCGCTGACCCTGCTCGCCAGCGCCACCAGCAACATCACCACCCTGGCCGACATCGAGGGCAAGCGGGTCGATCTGGGCAGCCTGGACTCCGGGGACAGGGCCGCCAGCCAGGCGCTGCTCGATGCCATGGGCTGGCAGGAGAGCAGCTTCGCGGTGCCGCCGGTAGCCTCCCCCGGCAACCGGCTGGAGGGGCTGTGCAACGGCAGCCTGGATGCCGCCTTCCTGGTCGCCGGCCACCCCAATCAGGGGATCGGCGATCTGACCGGTCGCTGCAAGGCGCGCCTCATCCCCATTGAGGGAGAGCAGATAGACAAGCTGCTCAAACAGCACCCCTATTACCAGCGCAGCCGCATCGGCGCCAACCTCTACCCGGGTCAGACCGGTGGCGTCAACACCTTCGCCGTCACCGCCGAGCTGGTGGCACTGGCGAGCCTGCCCGAGGAGACTGTGCGCACGGTGCGCGACGTGCTCACCAACAACCTCAAGCAGTTCACCCGCTTGCACCCGGCCCTGACCACCCTCACCCTGGAGTCCATGCAGGCGGATGACATCATACCGCCCCACCCGGGGATGCAGGATGCGCAGCCCAGCCTACTGCCCGAGTCCCTCAGCCCTTCAGAGGCGGTGGCCACCTCGGGCACGCAGCCCACCGCGGTGGACGAGTCTGCCGGCGAGACGGGGGCTCCCTCCCCGGAAGGGGCCCCCGCCACTCAATCCGAACATGCCCCTGGCGCTACCCTGCCGACGACCTCGGGGGCCCAGGCAACTGAACCGACCGCGAGCCCCGTGCTCGAAGGGGCCGCCGTGGAGCAGGGCGGCAAGCTGACGGGCACCGCCGCCCCCAGCCCCTCAGCCCTGACGAGCGGGGAGCAACCCGCTAAGGCGACCCCGCCAGCGGCACCTGCGCCGAGCAGCGCCGCACCGACCGGGGATATCGCTCCTGCACAATGATGCACACGAGCCCGCAACGAGAGAGGCCACCCAAGGGTGGCCTCTCTTCATCTCGATACACAGTATTTTTCTAATCTGCGCCTGAGCTCACGGCGTGGCGCCCGGCAACGGCTCGGGGCGCTGGATCTCCTCCTCCACCCAGTGCAGCAACTGCTTGATGGCCCGCGACAACACCTGATTCTGGCGCACCACGTACCCTAAGCTGGTGGCGGGGAAGTCGGTCAGCCGGGTCACGGGAGCAGTCAGCTTGAGACGGGGGTGCAAGGAGAAGTCCGGCACTATGGCGACCCCGAACCCCGCCTCGGCCCAATCGAGCTGGGCGTCCACGCTGCCCACCTCCATGATGCGGCAGGGGGGCAACCCCAGGAGCGGCAAGGAGGGATCGATCAACGCCCGGGTGCGGGTGTCGTGCCCCAGCAGGATGAGCGTGGGCTCGTCCTGGGGATCGCTCTTGCGCTCATCCACCCCGACTCTCGCCCTGCCCTGCCAGCGCGCCAGCCCGTGGCCGAGGGCGCACCAGGTCACCTGCTGCAATTCTGTGTAAGAGAGCGGCTCGCTGCGCTTTTGCGCCATCACGAAGCCCAGATCCGCCCGCCCCGTCTTGACCAGCTCCGCCGCCTGATCCGAGGTGGTGTTGAACAGGGTGAGATCGATCCCCGGAAAGGCCTGCTTGAAGCGTTGGAACGGCTGGATCAGCAAGAGGCGCGAGAGGATGTCGCTGGCGGCGATGGCGAGCGTCCCCTGGCTGTGCTGATTGAGGGCGTTGAGGTCGGACTGGCACAGTTGCAGTTCGTTGATGGCGCGCTCGGCGCTTTGCAGCAGCCGCTCACCGGCCTGGGTGAGGCGAAACGGGCTGCGCTCTATCAGCTTGACCCGGGTGGCCTGCTCCAGGTTCTTGAGGTGCAGGCTGACATTGGGCTGGGTCATGTGCAGTTCGGTGGCGGTCTGGCCGAAGTGTTGCAAACGGGCCAGGGTGACGAAGGTATTTAACCAGTGAATATCCAGCATGACGACATTCTCATCCAGCACTGGCGCGGCTTGGCGCACCATGGCACGTTGTGTGCCGATAAATTGGCCACAATTATATGACTTTCTTATTGGAATTATAAAGATAATTAATTTTTCTAATCCACCCCAGGCTCCTAGGATGAACGCCTAACGTCTTAGGAGAAAGAGTCATGTCGTCTATCGTAGTCGTAGGTGCTAACTGGGGTGATGAAGGCAAAGGCCGCATCGTCGATTATCTGGCAGGTGAATCCGCCGCCAGCATCCGCTTCCAGGGCGGCAACAACGCCGGCCACACCGTGGTCAACGATCTCGGCACCTTCAAGCTGCACCAGCTGCCGAGCGGCGTCTTCAACCCGGATTGCCTGGTTGTCCTCGGCCCTGGTATGGTCATCAGCCCGGAGCCCCTGACCAAAGAGCTGGCCGAAGTAAAGGCCGCCGGCGTGACTCCCAAGCTCGCCATCTCCGATCGCGCCACCTTCTGCCTGCCGATCCACGCGCTGGAAGACACCCTGGAAGAAGTGCGTCTGGGTGACGGCGCCTACGGCTCCACCCGTCAGGGCATTGCCCCGGCTTACGGTGATCGGGTCATGAAAAAAGCGATCCTGGTGGGCTGGCTGAAACAGCCGGACGTGCTGGTCGAGCGTATTCAATTCTTCCTCGACTGGAAACTGCCACAGCTCAAGGCCCTCTACCCGAGCTTCGAGTTCAGCCAGACCGCCCAGGAGATGGCCGACTGGTTGCTGGAAGTGTCCACCCCCTGGCGCGATGCCATCTGCAACGTCAGCGAGCCGCTCAAGGCGATCCAGGCACAGAACGGCACCCTGCTGTTCGAAGCCCAGCTCGGCGCCGGCCGTGACCTGATCTACGGTGAGTACCCCTGGGTGACCTCCTCCCACGTCTCCGGCGCCTACGCCGGGATCGGTGGCGGTCTGCCGGCCCTGCGCCCGGAGCGCGTCATCGCCGTGGCCAAGGCGTTCAGTACCTCGGTCGGTACCGGCACCCTGATCACCGCCATGGAGAACCAGGACGAGTTCCGCAAGTTCGCCAACGAGTTCGGCGCCACCACCGGCCGTCCCCGTGACATCGGCTACTTCGACGCGGTCGCCACCAAGCAAGGCTTGGAAATTCAGGCCGCCAACGAGATCGCCCTGACCAAGCTGGACTGCCTCTCCGGCATGCCGGATCTGAAGATCTGCATCGCCTACGAAGGTGCCAACACCGAGAACCCGATCTGGCCGCAGACCGCCGGTCTCAAGCCGGTGTACGAGTCCATGGAAGCCTGGAGCGAAGACATCTCCCACATCCGCAAGTTCGAAGACTTGCCCAAGGCTGCCCAGCACTATGTGCTGCGTATCGAAGCCTTGCTGGGTGTTCCTGTGCCCATGGTCTCCGTCGGCCCGGGCCGCGATCAGATGATCCTGCGCTAAGCAGCGCGATCCGCTACCGACACAGTCTCGAAACCGGCCTCATGGAGGCCGGTTTTTTTATACCTGACTGCCGCTTACTCGCCCTTCAGATCACCACAAAGTAAATAGTTACTAAAATTAACCCTCATGTAACCTCGTGTAACCCGGTGATCCCGCTCACAAGTCACCGTCCCCACACTGTGACATAGCTCCAATCTTTCCCTATTTCTTGCCATACAATGGCATCCGCAAACGCTTTCACTAAAAACAAGATAAAAAAACACCTACCTCAACCTACAAAATCGTCATTGGAGCGAGATATGTTTCGTAAAAATTTACTTTCCGTCGCCCTGGGTGTCGCCCTGTTTGGTCTGGCCGCCTGCAACGGCAATGACTCAAGCGCACCGACCCAGCCCGACGCCACCCTGGCGAACCAGTACAGGAACGTGATCGATCGCACCGGTACCCCGCTCCAATTCCGTGACTTTGACAGCTACTCCAACCTCAAATACAACCCCCTGCTCGATCTCGGGGCCTGGCACGGCTTCCTGCTGCCCAAAAGCGACAGCGAGTGGGGGGGCTTCACCGGTCCCATGGTGATCGCCGAAGAGTACAGCCTCTTCTTCGCAAGGGAATTGGACAAGCTGACCCTGAGCGATGAGAGCGGCCGCCAGTACCCCCTCACCAGCGCCAGCAAGCATGAGATCTACGCCATCCCCGGCGCCCTGGTGCAGCGCTTCGAGTTCGAACCCTTCACCCTGGAGCTGGAGCTGCGCTACGGCGATGCCCGCACCGCCCTTGTCCGCACCCGTCTGGTGAACAATCAGGATGCGCCCCTCACCCTGACCCTCAACTGGCAGGGGGAGCTGCTCCAGCAGTGGGATGCCAAGAAGACGGTCGCCGAGCAGTATCCCGACTGGACCCGCACCCTCCGCCAGAGCGAGCAGGGGATCGAATTCCAGTTTGGCGAACTGCGCAGCACCTGGAACATCATGCAAAGCGGCAGCGCCAGCTACCGCATCGACCGCACCCTGCCGAGCCGCACCACCCTGGACGAGAAGGGGCTCGGCTATGTGAGCGAGGCCAGCCTCACCCTGGCCGCCAAGGGTCAGCAGGATATCTACACCCTGCAGAGCTACGTTCACAGCAGCGATGACGCCAGCCGCTTCCAGCAGAGCCGCCAGGCCCTGCTGGCCAACCCGGCCGACGCCTTCGATGCCTCCATCCGCCGCTGGGAGGGCTACCTCGAGCGCGGCCTCTCCAACCAGGGCATCCCCGAGTCGGAGCGCCGCATCGCGGTCAAGGCGATAGAGACTCTCAACGGCAACTGGCGCTCGCCGGCAGGCGCCATAAAGCACGACGGCGTGACCCCCTCCAACACGGCCCGCTGGTTCGACGGCGTCTGGGCCTGGGATAGCTGGAAGCACGCCTATGCCATGGCTCACTTCAACCCAGAGGTGGCCAAGAACAACGTGCGCGCCATGTATGACTACCAGATCCAGCCCGATGATCCGGTGCGCCCACAAGACGCCGGCATGGTGATCGACGCCGTCTTCTACAACAAGCTCGCCGATCGGGGCGGCGACGGCGGCAACTGGAACGAGCGGGACACCAAGCCGCCCCTCTCCGCCTGGGCCATCTGGGAGATCTACAGCGCCACCCAGGACAAGGCCTTCATCGCCGAGATGTATCCGAAGATCCAGGCCTATCACGACTGGTGGTATCGGGCGCGGGACAACAACCGCAACGGCATCATAGAGTACGGTGCCACCCGCCACGTCGAGCACAACGACGAGTTCGGCAATATCACCTTCAAGGTGCGATATGGGAACGGCGTACCCGCCGTGCTGGATCTCGCGCGCTGCACCGACGAGGGGGATGGCTGGTACGGCTGCGCCGGCATGCCGCTCTACCAGCAGGTGCTGAGCACTGGCGGTTACGACGAGATGGACATAGGTGCCCAGCACGGCGCCGGCTGGGAGTCCGGCATGGACAACGCCGCCCGCTTCGGCTTCATCGAGCAGGACCAGCTCAAGCGTTACGCCGACAAGGCCTATGGCGGCGACATAGAGAAAGCCCGTCAGGACTGGAACGTCGCCTTCTTCGAGAACCACCAGGATAGCGGTGAGCTGATCGGTTTCTCCATCGATCAGGAGTCGGTGGAGCTCAACGCCTTCCTCGCGAAAGAGAAGCGCATCCTGGCGGACATGGCAGATCTGCTCGGCAAGCCGGACGAGGCAAGCCGCTACCGCGAGGGGGCCAGCCAGCTCGCCGGCTACATCAATAGCTGCCTGTTCGATGAGACCTCCGGCTTCTATTACGATCGCCAGATTGCCCTGGGCGACGTGGCAGACGCCAACGGCTGCGTCGGCAAGCTGCTGACCGCCCGCGGCCGCGGCCCGGAAGGCTGGAGCCCGCTCTGGGCCGAGGTGGCCGACAAGGAGAAGGCGGCGCGGGTGCGCGAGGTGATGCTGAGCAGCCAGGAGTTCAACACCAAGGTGCCGCTCGGCACGGCGGCGCTGACCAACCCGGCCTACGATCCCGACATCTACTGGCGTGGCCGGGTCTGGCTGGATCAGTTCTACTTCGGGGTGAAGGGGCTGGAGAACTACGGCTATCGCGACGACGCCCAGGCGCTGGTCAACAAGTTGTTTGCCAATGCCGAGGGGCTGGCGGGCACTGGCCCCATCCGCGAGAACTACAACCCGGAAACCGGCGCCATGCAGGGGGCCAGCAACTTCAGCTGGAGTTCGGCCCACCTCTATATGCTCTATCGCAACTTCCTGAAAAAAGAGGGGTAATCCCCGCTGACCCGGTAAATGACGCAACAAAAAGGCCTCCAGATGGAGGCCTTCTTTCTATCAGGGGAGCGCGCTTACTTGACGGTCACCCGGGCAAACTTGCGCTTGCCGACCTGATAGACGGCGGTGCCGGCAGCAATCAGCGCCTTGCCATCGTCCAGCTTGTCGCCATCCACCTTGACCGCGCCCTGCTTGATCATCCGCAGCGCTTCGGAGGTGGTCTCCACCAGACCGGCATCTTTCAGCAGGTTGGCGATGGCCAGCCCTTCCCCTTCCAGCGCCAGTTCGACTTCCGGCATCTCGTCCGGGATGGCGTTCTTGGAGAAGCGCTGGGTGAAGTCTTCGTGGGCCGCTTCGGCCGCCGCCTCGTCGTGATAGCGGGTGATGATCTCTTTCGCCAGCCAGATCTTCACATCGCGCGGGTTCAGGGTACCGGCTTCGATGCCGGCCTTGAAACCTTCGATGTCCGCCAGCGGGCGGGAGGAGAGCAGCTCGTAGTAGTTCCACATCAGGGTGTCGGTGATGGACATGATCTTGCCGAACATCTCCCCCGGGGCATCGTGCACGCCTATGTAGTTGGCGGCGGACTTGGACATCTTCTTGACGCCGTCCAGACCCACCAGCAGTGGCATCATCAGCACGCACTGGGCGGCCATGCCGGCATCTTTTTGCAGCTCGCGGCCCATCAGCAGGTTGAACTTCTGATCGGTACCGCCGAGCTCCACGTCCGCTTTCAGCGCGACCGAGTCATAGCCTTGCAGCAGCGGGTAGAGGAATTCGTGAATGGCGATGGACTGGCCGCCGGAGTAGCGCTTCTTGAAGTCGTCGCGCTCCATCATGCGGGCCACAGTCTGCTTGGCCGCCAGCTTGATCATGCCGGTCGCGCCCAGCTCACCCAGCCAGCTGGAGTTGTACTCGATGCGGGTCTTGGCAGGATCCAGGATCTTGAACGCCTGCTCCGCATAGGTGAGGGCGTTGTGCTTGATGGCCTCTTCGGAGAGCGGCGGGCGGGTGCTGTTCTTGCCGGACGGGTCGCCCACCATGGCGGTGAAGTCGCCGATCAGCAGGATGATCTCGTGGCCCAGATCCTGGAAGGTCTTCAGCTTGTTGAGGATCACGGTGTGGCCGAGGTGAATGTCGGGAGCCGTCGGGTCCATGCCCAGCTTGATGCGCAGCGGGCGCCCTTCCTTCAACTTGGCGACAAGTTCTTCTTCCACCAGAATTTCTTCCGCTCCGCGCTTGATCTCGGCTAGCGCCACCTCGAGCTGGGACATTTTTTGACTCTCCAATCACGATTCCACAGGGCCAAACATATTACTGGAATGGCGGGCCAATTGGAAAGGCTGTAAAATCCGACGCTCTTTCTCTCTCGACCCGTCCGCCTCGATGATTATTTGGAACGCCTTCAACTCTCTTCCCACCTGGCACCGCAAGATGGTGCTGATCCTGAGCATCATGGTGATGATGCTGGCGGCCTGGCCCAGCGAACAGGCGGTGGCCACCCGGGTCAACGATGACGAGCCCCTCGCCGATGCCTCGCCTCTTGATGAAGGTGAGGCCCAGCCCCAGGCCCTGGCACAGAGGGCCGCCAAGCCCAGCTACGTCACCAAGCAGGTGAAGGTGCGCACCGGCGACAACATGCAGGTCATCTTCCAGCGCCTCGGCCTCAGTGCCAACGATCTCTACCTCATCGCCCAGCTGGAGACCACCAATCCCTTGCGCACCCTGCAGCCGGGCCAGGAACTCACCTTCAAGCTCACCAAGGGCGGCGATCTGCACAGCCTCTACTACCCCCACAGTCTGGAGCAGGCGCTGAAGGTCAGCCGCAAGGCCGAGGGCTTCGTCGCCAAACCGGTCAAGCTGGAGCTCGACACCCGCGAGCAGGTGGCCAGGGGCGAGATCCGCTCCAGCTTCTGGGGCGCCGCCGCCGAAGCGGGCATGACCGAGGATCAGATCATGGACTTGGCAGCCATCTTCGGCTGGGACATCGACTTTGCCCAGGACCTGCAACCGGGGGACAGCTTTCGGGTGGTCTATCAGGACAAGTATCAGGATGACGAGCGGGTCGCCTCCGGCGACATCCTGGCCGCCGAATTCATCAACCAGGGCGCCATCTACCGCGCCGTGCTGAACGAGGATGGCAACTACTACACGCCGGAGGGCAAGGCGATGCGCAAGAGCTTCCTGCGTGCGCCGGTCAACTTCAAATACATCAGCTCCAACTTCAACCCGCGTCGCCTGCACCCGGTCACCGGCAAGGTCCGCCCCCATAACGGCATCGACTACGTGGCACCGGTGGGTACCCCCATCATGGCGGCGGGTGGCGGCAGCGTGGTCGCGGCCGGTTACAACCAGTTCAACGGCAACTACGTCTTCATCAAGCACGCCGGCAACTATGTGACCAAGTACCTGCACCTCTCCAAGCTCAGCGTCAACAAGGGCCAGCGAGTCAAGCAGGGCCAGACCATTGGCCTCTTGGGAGGCACGGGACGGGTCACGGGCCCGCACCTGCACTATGAATTCGTGGTGGGGGGCGTGCACAAGAACCCGCGCACCCTGGACCTGCCTCAGGCGGAGACCCTGAGCGGACGAGAGCTGGCCAGTTTCAAGGCCCAGGCGATGCCACAGCTGGCAAAACTCGACAGCAGCGAGCTGCAGCTGGCCCAGAATAAACGGGACAATAGCGGCAGCTAATTCGCCCATAGCCCCGCTTGTTATGTGCGGGCGAACCGGAAGACCATAAGGAGAAGGCCATGAGTGAGCGCCATATCGGGCTGATGTGGGGTACCGGAATATGTACCGGCATAGATGCGGACGCCCCGCCTCTGTCACTCGTTTTGCACGCATCTTCTCAACAAGCAGGGGTACATCATGACTGAACGCTATATCGGGTTGATGTCGGGTACCAGCATGGATGGCATAGACGCCGTGCTGATCGAAGCGGATGGTGATCAGTTGCGGGTCGAGGCGGCCCTCTGCCACCCCTGGCCGAGCGACACCGCCCGCGAGCTGCACGCCCTCTGCACCCCGGGGGAGAACGAGATAGATCGCTTGGGGGTAGCCGATAACCTGATAGCGCGAGAATTTGCCGCCGCCACTCGGGCCCTGCTCGCCAAGGCCGGGCTCGCACCTTGTGATATTCGCGCCATCGGCTCCCACGGCCAGACGGTGCGCCATCGCCCGGCCCTCGGCTTTACCCTGCAGATCGGCAACGCCGCCCTGTTGGCGGTGCTCACCGGCATCGACGTGATTAGCGACTTTCGCACCATGGACATGGCCCTCGGCGGCCAGGGCGCGCCCCTGGTGCCCGCCTTCCATCAGGCCCTGTTCGCCAAGCCCGGCGCCCTGCGGGTGGTACTGAACCTCGGCGGCATCGCCAATATCTCGGTGCTGCCGGGTCATGCCGATGGCGCTGAGGGCGCTGGTTTAAACGGCTCTGGTTTAAACATCTATGGCTTCGATACCGGCCCCGCCAACACCCTGCTCGATGGCTGGTATCGCCGCCATCACCCCCAAGGCGGCGCCTATGATGCCTGTGGTCGCTGGGCCGCCAGCGGCGCCCTTGTCCCCGACCTGCTGGCCCGGCTGCTGGCCCATCCTTACTTCGCCGCCCCCTGGCCCAAGAGCACCGGACGGGAGATGTTTACCCTGGACTGGCTCGACGGCGAGCTGGCAGGCGCGGCCTACGCCCCTGTGGATGTACAGCGTACCCTGTTGGCGCTGACCTGCCACAGCATCGCCCGCCAGTTGCCTGCGCTGGACAAGGCCCAAGGCCAGGCCGAGCTGTTTGTCTGCGGTGGCGGCGCCCATAACGGCCCGCTGCTGGCAGAGCTCGCGGCCCTGTTGCCCCGCTGGCGCCTTGCCAGCACCGCCGAGCTGGGCCTCGCCCCCGACTGGGTGGAAGGGGCCGCCTTTGCCTGGCTGGCGATGCGCTTTATCCAGCGTCAACCGGGTAACCTGCCCGCCGTCACGGGGGCCAGCCGCCCCGCCGTCTTGGGCGCCCTCTATCCCGCCTGATCGATAGCCGGGATCACCACCTCGTATCGACCATGGCTGGGCAAGGAGGGCAACCTGCCCTCTCATTCCCTTATTTCCTCTCCACGTTTTTACCCCTAGCCTGACATTCCTCATCCTTGGCCTTTTCCCCTTCAATTCACGATTGAAATTTAATGGCATATAACGCCAGCGCTTTGTCAGGAAATAATTCACTGATATCAGCATTCAAGCTTTATATCGGCGCGAGCAGAAGGGAGTACCATGCAGAATGAATGCATTATATTCCAGGCACATCTTTACGCTTATTCAGATACCCTTTGGCTAGCATACTTTTGGCCGCCGAGATAGCCCGCCAAAAAATCAAATATTACATATCCATGCACAATAATGCTGATTAACTGCAAGATGGTGCATATTATTAACGCTTCATTCACAGTGGAGGCCCCAGGCTTGTGCGGGGAAGATCCTATGCCACACTGCCTTCACCCGCTTGAAGCAGCATGTTCAACTACCAATCTGTGGTATGCAGCATGAATTGAATAGCAAAATGGCTATTTTTCAGACCATTGAGCCACCTCATAGAAATGAGATCCTGGTTTGCATCCCGTGTGGGCCACTCATAGAATCGCCTTGTCTGAAATAATCAACCCCATCCCTGCCTCTCTTATCCAATCCCTCATTTGACTGGATTGACAATAATAACCGAGGACGCGGATCCGGCTTCCTGTTGCGTGCCGCTCAGCCGCCTGCCATGGCCAGCTATTCGTCACACAAAAGATCTCGGCTGCCCAATTTATGGCACCGAGGCTGGCTCGCGATCAGATAGGGTCAAACCGTACTCTGCGTTAATACTGAATGAGGAACATAGATATGAGTGGAATTATCATCAAGTCTGCCAGAAATACCCCTAATGCCCCCCAGGATCTGGGCCCCTATACCCAGAGCGTGGCGTTCTCTCATTACAACAATATTTCCGCTCAACTCCCTGTCGATCCCAACACCGGCAAGATGATCGAGGGTGATGTCGCAGCGCAGGCCAGACAATGCCTGAGCAACATCAAGGCCATCGTCGAAAGCATCGGCCATGTGATGGACGACATGGTGAAAGCCACCATCTTCCTCCAAGACATTTCAGATCTGGATGCGGTCAACGCCGTCTATACCGAATTCTTCCCGGGCTATGTGCCGACCCGCACCGTGCTCGCCGTGGCCGCCTTGCCGATGAATGCCAAGGTGCAAATCGATGCCATCATCTCCAATGGTGAAGGCACCTTCCCGCAGGCACCTTGCGCACTCATCAAGCTAGCCCGCAATAGCGACAAGGCGCCGCAGAGCCCGCTCTCGACCCATACCGTGGCCTTCTCCCACTACAACAACATCGGGGCCCAGCTGCCCGTCGACGGGGCATCGGGCAAACTGGTTGCCGGCGGTATCAAGGAGCAGGCGGCCCAGTGCCTGAGCAACATCAAGGCCGTCCTGGAAAGCGTCGACGTGCCCTTTGACGACATCGTCAAGGTGACTGTCTATCTGACCAATCTGGCGGATATCGACGCCGTCAACGAGGTCTACACCACCTTCTTCCCGGACTCCGCCATCGCCCGCGCCGTCGCCTATCTGCCGGCCCGCTCCGTGATCTGTGCCTCTGCCCTGCCGATGGGTGCCCTGGTGCAGATGGATGCGGTGATCTCCCACGGTGACGGCACCCCGCCGCAGCTGGTGGAAGACAGACACAATCTGGTGATCCTGGCCCGCAATACCGACAAGGCGCCACGCAGCCCGCTCCATTGCCAGACCGTCGCCTTCTCCCACTACAACCATATCGCCGGCCAGCTGCCGCTCGATATGGCCACCGGCAAGATCCTGACCGGTTGCGTCAAGGAGCAGACCGCCCAGTGCCTGAGCCATATCAAGACGATTGTGGAGAGCATCGGCCATGTGATGGACGATATCGTCAAGGTCAATATCCAGGTGAAGAACATCGAGGATCTGGAGGCGGTCAACGCCATCTACACCCAGTACTTCCCGAGCTACCATCCCGCCCGCACCCTGATCGGTGTTAGCGAGCTGCCCGCTGGCGCCCTGGTGCAGATGGATGCGGTGATGTCCAACGCGGAAAGCACCCCGCCCCAGTACTGATTAGTTAATTAAAAAAACAGGGCCCTGAAATAACTATTTCAGGGCCCTGTTGTATTCAACCTAATCTGGAATAAATCGTTGCCTGTAGGCTCGATAAAATAAAGAATTAAGTTTTCTTTATTTTAAATAGCAACCTTTTTATTGAATGTAACGCTTAAGCTCCGCTTCCCGCGCCTTGAACATCTGATAATCACCGGCGGCTCTGCTCTTTGCGGCGGTGAACCACTGCACACCCACCTCGTCAGCATGTCTGAACTCCAGTCTGAATTCATATTTCATGCTTATCACCAGCGCCAAGCATGCCCCCACCACAAATGCAACGGCAGGCAGCAGCCACGTGATGACCTGACCGTTTTCATCCGTTGGGACAAATATAAACAATAAGCTGGAGGCAATGGCACCCAGCATCATCATATTGAGTACTTTATCTTTCCAGGAAAGAACCTTGACTTGTACATTGGATATTTTATCCAGATCATAGCTATCTTTATTGACTTGCAACTTGCTTGCTGACTTGTTGATGACAATGGAACAAGGCATCGTAACACTCCATTTTAAATATGCATCACATGACATTTTTATAATTAACCGGCATTCGTGCGGGAGCTGATCACCCCCTGCATGCCTCATTACTGACTCCCTCACCCAGGCCCGATACGCTGATTGCCGGCTTGACTTGCACCATGGGGCTGCCGGACAAGGGCTTGCCGCTGGCAGGGGGAATGGTCGCCGTGAATGGTATCGTATGGCGCTATAGTGCGCAGCAAAATAAGGATAAAAAGCGAGGCAGATCACCTTCTCACAGCATGAGATTGACCATAGGCGCTTATCCCCCGTCAGCCATGACAGCCACCGCCCAGAAGAGTCTTTGTTGGGACAGAAGAGCCCGGAAGGCCAGCAGGGTGCCGCTGCCATCAGGAGCGGACAATAGCCGCCCGAGCCCGGCATCCATCATGACGACTGGCTAGCCCCCTGCTCGCAACCTGCGGATACGCACCAGAAAATAGCCGGCCGCGAGCAGTGGCCAGAGTGACAGCCATTGCCCCGGGATCAGAAACAACAGGGTGATCGCAACCAGGGCACCACTCACCAGTCCGGCGAGGTGCAGTCTGAGGTCACCGAGAGGGGCGCCGTTGCGAAAATGGTTGTCGAGACTAGAGAGCGTCTGCAGCCCGACGCCACCGCACAGCAGCAAGAGTGCCAGCGGCCAGTGGCCGAGCGCGAGCCCCTCTGTCGCCATCCCCGTCAAGGCGGCCACCCCCATCAACATGAAGAAGGCGCTCACCACGAAAGTCGGCAGCAACACCAGCAGCCAGATGATTCGATAGAGGATCATGCTATCCATGTCACCGGAGATCGGGCCGGAAGGCAGCTAAACACGCTGCTCTTGTGCCGGTTAACAGAAGATAAAGGATGAATTTATCATCATCGGCAGATGATCAGCTCCATAAACAGGCTGTTTGGGTCTGCTTCGTAGCTGCCGAAGGGCTCACACTCGCGAAAGCCATGCTTGCGGTAGAGGGCGTGCGCCGGCTTGAAGAAGGCCATTGAACCGGTCTCCAGTTTCAGCGAGCGATAGCCCCGCGCTTGGGCGGTCGTGATGAGGTGGTTCAGCAGGCGGGAGCCCACCCCCCTGCCCCTGGCGGCGTCATGTACCCGCATGGATTTGATCTCCCCACTGTGTCGATCCAGCTCCTTGATGGCGCCACAACCGACGAGCTCGCCCCCCTCATAGGCCGACCAGAAGGTGATCTCCGCCGCCTTGAGCCCCTCGAGATCGAGCGCATGCTTGCTTTCCGGCGGCGAGCTGGCCCTCATGTCATCCAGGTGACACGCCAGGAACGCGGCGATTTCCGGCCCCTCGAGGTTGTCGATGCCAATGTCCATCCCTGCGCTTCTCCTTCTCTCATATCGTGCCAGCATCCTGCTGGAGGTTTCAGGGGCGCCTGTGACGGCGATCAGCCCTGCCAGCTCCATTGATACGCGATCAGCCGACCCGGATCCAGCCACCAGCTGGTGCGGAACCGGATTGTGCCGGCGAGCGGGCCCTGGGCCGCCCATAAAAAAACGCCCCCCATCTTGCGATGGGGGGCGTTTATCGACTCAGCGCTTGGGCCCGGTGCTGCTCAGCCCAAGGTGCCGACAGGCATTACAGGGATTCGGCGGTCGCAACCACGTTTTCCACGGTAAAGCCAAATTCCTTGAACAAGAGCTCGGCAGGGGCGGACTCACCGAAGGTGGTCATGCCGATGATCTTGCCGCCGAAGCCCACGTACTTGTACCAGTAGTCGGCGATACCCGCTTCGATGGCGACACGCTTGGTCACGCTCATCGGCAGGACGGACTCCTTGTACTCGGCAGACTGGGCATCGAACACGTCGGTAGCCGGCAGGGAGACCACGCGCACGGCGCGGCCCTTGGCGGTCAGCTCGACGTAGGCGGCCACGGCCAGCTCCACTTCGGAACCGGTGGCGATCAGGATCAGCTCCGGGGTACCGGCGCAGTCTTTCAGCACATAACCACCCTTGGCCACGTCGGCCAGTTGCTGGGCGGTGCGGTCCATCTGGGGCAGGTTCTGACGAGAGAAGATCAGCGCAGTCGGGCCGTCATGACGCTCGATGGCGTGCTTCCAGGCAATGGCGGATTCCACCTGGTCACATGGGCGCCAGGTGCTCATGTTCGGGGTCAGACGCAGGGAAGCGATCTGCTCGACCGGCTGGTGAGTCGGGCCATCTTCACCCAGACCGATGGAGTCGTGGGTGTAGACGAAGATGGCGCGCTGCTTCATCAGGGCGGCCATGCGCAGGGCATTGCGGGCGTATTCCATGAACATCAGGAAGGTGGCGCCGTAGGGGATGAAACCCCCGTGCAGGGCGATGCCGTTCATGATGGCGGACATGGCGAACTCGCGCACACCGTAGTGAATGTAGTTGCCGGAGGCATCTTCATTGGTCAGGGACTTGGAGCCGGACCACATGGTCAGGTTGGACGGTGCCAGATCCGCAGAGCCACCCATGAACTCGGGCAGCAGCTTGCCGAAGGCTTCCAGAGCGTTCTGGGACGCTTTACGGGTCGCGATCTTGGCCGGGTTCGCTTGCAGGGTTTCGATGATCTTGGCGGATTCTGCGGCCCAGTTGGCCGGCAGCTCACCGACGGTGCGGCGCTTGAATTCGGCAGCCAGGGTCGGGTGCGCGGCTTCATAGGCGGCAAACTTGGCAGCCCAGTCGGCTTCCAGCTTGGTGCCTTTCTCTTGGGCATTCCACTCGGCAGCGATGTCGGACGGAATGACGAACGGCGCGTGGTCCCATTTCAGGAAGGCGCGGGCGGCGGCGATCTCGTCGTTACCCAGCGGTGAACCGTGGCAATCGTGGGAGCCGGATTTGTTCGGTGAACCGTAACCGATGATGGTGCGGCAGCAGATCAGGGTCGGCTTGCCGGTCTCGGCCTTGGCGGCTTCGATGGCGGCATTGATGGCTTCCGGGCTGTGACCGTCCACCGCCGGGATGACGTGCCAGCCGTAGGCTTCGAAGCGCTTGGGAGTGTCGTCGGTGAACCAGCCTTCCACGTGACCGTCGATGGAGATGCCGTTGTCATCCCAGAACGCAATCAATTTACCAAGCTGCAGGGTACCGGCCAGGGAGCACGCCTCGTGGGAGATGCCTTCCATCAGGCAGCCGTCGCCCATGAAGGCGTAGGTGTAATGGTCGACGATGTCGTGACCCGGCTGGTTGAACTGTTCGCTCATGGCCTTCTCGGCGATCGCCATGCCCACGGCATTGGTGATGCCCTGACCCAGCGGGCCAGTGGTGGTTTCGATGCCAGGGGCATAACCGTACTCCGGGTGACCCGGGGTGCGAGAGTGCAGTTGACGGAAGTTCTTCAGATCATCGATGGAGAGATCGTAACCGGAGAGGTGCAGCAGAGAGTACAGCAGCATGGAGCCGTGGCCGTTAGACAGTACGAAACGGTCGCGGTCGGCCCACTTGGGGTTGTTCGGGTTGTGCTTGAGGTGGCCACGCCACAGCACTTCGGCGATATCTGCCATTCCCATGGGGGCGCCCGGGTGACCGGAGTTGGCTTTTTGAACGGCATCCATACTCAATGCGCGAATGGCATTGGCAAGCTCTTTACGAGAAGGCATCTGTATCTCCTGCGATTGCTTCATTTTGGTGGCCAAGATTAAGGCGCGTCATTGTCCCAGCAGGGCGCGCGGCGTGCAAATATTATCTGGGCGAATAAAGCCGCTTTGGGAGCACAATCGCTTTTCTTGGCGGGGCAAACGATTCAATCCAACCCCTTGCCACTCCCCAATGGGGTAATTCTCCGCACCGACCCGCCCCGGGCGGCTCCAGGCCAAAATAGTGCTGGCAATCACCCTATGGCCTAATTAAAATAGACGTCCAGATGTAGATACCTCTACAGTCATCCTGTCATTATCCGGTTATGGCCGAGGCGATAACCCCAACGAATCGAGAACCTATCATGGCAAAGCTGTTTACTTCCGAGTCGGTCTCCGAAGGCCATCCCGATAAAATCGCCGACCAGATCTCCGATGCGGTGCTGGACGCCATCCTGGTGCAAGACACCAAGGCTCGCGTCGCCTGCGAGACCCTGGTCAAGACCGGTATGGTGATGGTCGCCGGTGAAGTAACCACCTCTGCCTGGGTCGACATCGAGCAGATCGTGCGCGACACCGTGCGCGAGATCGGTTACACCCACTCCGACATGGGCTTCGATGCCGACTCCTGCGCCGTGCTGAACGCCATCGGCAAGCAGTCTCCCGACATCAACCAGGGTGTTGACCGTACCGATCCGTACGAGCAAGGCGCCGGTGACCAGGGCCTGATGTTCGGCTACGCCACCAACGAAACCGACGTGCTGATGCCCGCCCCCATCACTTACTCCCACCTGCTGGTGAAACGCCAGGCCGAAGTGCGCAAGAACGGCACCCTGCCGTGGCTGCGCCCGGATGCCAAGAGCCAGCTGACCTTCGCCTACGACGACGCGGGCAAGATCCTGGGTGTGGATGCCGTGGTGCTCTCCACCCAGCATTGCGACTCCATCAGTCACAAAGATCTGGTGGAAGCGGTGCGCGAGGAGATCATCAAGCCGGTGCTGCCGACCGAGTGGATCACCAGGGACACCAAGTTCTTCATCAACCCGACCGGCCGTTTCGTCATCGGCGGCCCCATGGGTGACTGCGGTCTGACCGGTCGCAAGATCATCGTCGATACCTACGGCGGCATGGCCCGTCACGGTGGTGGCGCCTTCTCCGGCAAGGATCCGTCCAAGGTGGATCGCTCCGCCGCCTACGCCGCCCGCTACGTGGCCAAGAACATCGTCGCCGCGGGCCTGGCGGATCGCTGTGAAGTGCAGGTTTCCTACGCCATCGGCGTGGCCGAGCCGACCTCCATCAGCGTCGAGACCTTCGGCACCGGCAAGGTCGCCGAGGAGCTGCTGGTCAAGCTGGTACGCGAGCACTTCGAGCTGCGCCCCTACGGCCTCATCGAGATGCTGGACCTCAAGCGCCCGATCTACCAGGCCACCGCCGCCTACGGTCACTTCGGTCGCGAAGAGTTCCCCTGGGAGAAGACCGACAAGGCCGCTCTGCTGCGGGACGTCGCCGGTCTGTAAGTTTCGCCCGGCCACGAGCCTGTGATAAAAGGGGAGCCTGGCTCCCCTTTTGCTTATCCGCCGACCGACAGGATTGCCCATGTCTGCCCTCCCCTCCCCCGATGCCCTGCTCGCCGCGCGGGTCGACGCCTGCTTCTTGCAGGCAGAGGCTCGCCTCGGCCGCCCCTTCCCGCGCCCGCAAATTCACTTGAACATGCGTGGCCGGGCGGCGGGATCGGCGCGGCTGCAGACCTGGGAGCTGCGCTTCAACCCGGCGCTCTATGAGGCCAACCAGCAGGCGTTTATGGACGAGGTGGTGCCCCACGAGGTGGCCCACCTGCTGGTCCATGCGCTCTGGGGGGAAGGCCGTGGCAAGAGCCGGGTGCTGCCCCACGGCCGCCAGTGGCAGTCGGTGATGCGGGAGGTATTCAACCTCGAGCCCCGCACCACCCACAGCTTCGATCTCGCGGTGCTCGGCCAGCGCACCCATGCCTATGCGTGCGCCTGCCAGCAGCATCGGCTCTCCGTCCGCCGTCACAACAAGGTGCTGCGCGGCGAGGCCCGCTACCACTGCCGCCGCTGTCGCCAGCCATTGGTGTTGCAGCCGGGCTCGCCAGCGGATTGAGTCAACCCGTGTCGCGCCCCTGTGTTAGGGTGCGCAACCGCGTCGTTTTATCTCTCATTTTCAAGGATCTTCATGTCTCGCTCCCTGCTCTCTCTTGGCCTCGGCCTGCTCATCAGCCTGCCGCTTCTCAGCTCGCCACTTCAGGCCCAGACCTTCCGCGCCGCCAAGCAGGATCTGGTCAAGCTCTATCAGAGCCACCCCACCAGCTTCTACTGCGGCTGCAACATCAAGTTCAGCGGCAAGAAGATGGCGCCGGACTGGGAGAGCTGCGGCTATCTGCCGCGCAAGCAGGCCGCCCGCGCCGCCCGCATCGAGTGGGAGCACGTGGTGCCTGCCTGGGAGTTCGGCCACCAGTTGCAGTGTTGGCAGGAGGGGGGCCGCAAGAACTGCGGCAAGAGCGACGAGTTCAACCAGATGGAGGGGGACATGCACAACCTCTTCCCCGCCATCGGCGAGGTGAACGGCGATCGCGCCAACTACCGTTTCTCCGACTGGAACGGCAAGCCGGATCAGTACGGCAAGTGCCAGATGCTGGTGGACTTCAAGGAGCAGCGAGTACAGCCGCCCAAGGGGCCGGTGCGCGGCCAGATAGCCCGCGCCTACCTCTACATGGGGGAGCAGTATGGGCTGCGTCTGGCTGCGCAACAGCGTAAACTGTTCGAGGCCTGGGACAGGCAATACCCGGCGGATCGCTGGGAGTGCGAGCGCAATCGTCGCATCGGCAAGCTGCAGGGCAATACCAACCCCTTTATTGAAAAGCAGTGTCAATGACCCCATTTGACAGGGAGGGATAACAGATCCCTCCCATATGAGAAGCGGTGCTATCTCGACACGACAGGCTGCCAGCGGGCTCATCGACTGCGTCAAATCCCTATTTAATACCAATAAATAACGACTGTACGCAGTGCATAAGCTATTAAACGGCACCCTGGCATCATATTTAACCGCTTAATCGTCATTCAAGAGACAGATATAACGCATGCGCACTCCACGTATCTATGAACCGGCCCCCCTGCAGGTTGGCCAGACTCTCGCCCTGTCGGAAGACGGTGCCAACCACATCGGCCGGGTGCTGCGCATGCAGCCGGGTCAGCCCCTCGAGCTGTTCAACGGCGACGGCAACCAGTATCCCGCCACCATTGTCAGCGTCGGCAAGAAGTCGGTGGAGGTGCGGATCGACGGTTGCGACGAACAATCCGTCGAGTCGCCGCTGGCCATCCACCTGGGCCAGGTGATCAGCCGCGGCGACAAGATGGATTTCACCATCCAGAAATCCGTGGAGCTCGGCGTCACCTGCATCACCCCCCTGTTCTCCGAGCGCTGCGGCGTCAAGCTGCCGGCGGATCGGCTGGAGAAGAAGCGCGAGCAGTGGCAGAAGGTGGTGATCAGCGCCTGCGAGCAGTGCGGCCGCAATGTGGTGCCAGAGGTGCGCATGCCAATGGAGCTGGACGCCTGGCTGGCGGAAGAGACCCAGGAGCTCAAGCTCAACCTGCATCCCCGCGCGCCCTACAGCATCAACACCCTGCCGGTGCCCGAGCACGGGGTACGTCTGCTGATCGGCCCCGAAGGCGGCTTGTCCAGCGACGAGATCGCCCGTACTGTGCAGGAAGAATTCAAAGAAATGTTGCTGGGGCCGCGAGTGCTGCGCACCGAAACCGCCGCCCTGACCGCCATTTCGGCGCTGCAGTGCCGCTTTGGCGATCTCGCTTAATGCCATCGGGCAGCGTCGATAAGCCGCGTGGCGGCATAATCGAACGATTGCAGTCTTAAACGGCCGATTACGCTTTGCTAATCGACCCTACAACCCAATCGAGCCACAAGAAGGAATCTCGGATGACCATCAAACTCGGCATAGTGATGGACCCCATCTCGGCCATCAACATCAAGAAGGACTCCAGCTTCGCCATGCTCGAAGAGGCGCAACAGCGCGGCTATGAGCTCTTCTACCTGGAGATGTCGGATCTCTACATGGAGGCGGGCCGCGCCTTTGGCACCATGCGCCCGCTCAAGGTGAAGTACGACCATGCCAACTGGTTCGAACTGGGTGAGGTTGTCGATCAGCCGCTCTCCACCCTGGACGTGATCCTGATGCGCAAGGATCCGCCGTTCGACACCGAATTCATCTACGCCACCTACATGCTGGAGCGGGCCGAGGATGAGGGCTGCCTCATCGTCAACAAGCCCCAGAGCCTGCGCGACGCCAACGAGAAGCTCTACACCGCCTGGTTTGCCGAGCACACCCCGACCACGCTGGTCACTCGTCGCGCCGACAAGCTGCGGGCCTTCCACGCCGAGCACAAAGACGTGATCTTGAAGCCGCTGGACGGCATGGGTGGCGCCTCCATCTTCCGCATGAAGGAAGACGATGCCAACGTCGGCGTCATCATCGAGACATTAACCTCGCACGGCAGCCAGTACTGCATGGCGCAGACCTATCTGCCCGCCATCAAGGACGGCGACAAACGGGTGCTGGTGGTAGACGGTGAACCGGTGCCTTACTGCCTGGCCCGCATCCCGGCGCAAGGGGAGACCCGTGGCAACCTGGCGGCCGGTGGTCGCGGCGAGGCGCGTCCTCTGAGTGAAGCGGACTGGGCCATCGCCCGCGCGGTCGGGCCGACCCTCAAGGCCAAGGGCCTGATCTTTGTCGGTCTCGACATCATCGGCGATCGGCTGACCGAGATTAACGTCACCAGCCCGACCTGCATCCGCGAGATCGAGGCGGCTTTTGACGTCTCCATCACCGGCATGCTGATGGACGCCATCGAACGCCGTCTGGGACGTTAATGATGCAGGGTACTCCAACTGTCGTTCCATTTACCGAAGCCGGCATGCTGATGGACGTCTCAGTGGAGCCTCGGCAGGGACGTTAATGATGCAGGGTACTCCAACTGTCGTTTCATTTGCCGAAGCCGGCATGCTGATGGACGTCTCAGTGGAGCGTCGGCTGGGCAAGTAATTCCCATCGGGGGCCCTCGCGGCCCCCGCTATTCCCTTTGCGGATCAGTACCCAACTTCGTGCCACGGCCGCAAAAAGCGGTTTTGCCCGCCGCCCCTTACTGCCATAATCACCCCAAACACCTTTGCACTATTTGGCCACTATGCAAACACTGCAAAACCATTTTCTGCTCGCCATGCCGAGCCTCTCTGACGCCTACTTCGAACGCTCCCTGGTCTATCTGTGTGAACACAGCAGCGAGGGCGCCATGGGGTTGGTGGTCAATATCCCGGTCGACATGGCGCTGGATGAGATGCTGACCAAGCTCAACCTGAGCCCGCCCGACACGGCCGAGATGAAGCAGCCCGTGCTGCAAGGCGGACCCGTCCACGGGGATCGCGGTTTCGTGCTGCACAGCTTCCGCCCCGGCTTCAACTCCACCCTGCAGGTGAGCGACGAGATGATGGTCACCACCTCCAAGGACATCCTGGAGACGCTCGGCACCGATGAGGCGCCGAGTCACTGGCTGGTGGCGCTCGGCTACGCAGGCTGGAGCGCGGGTCAGCTCGAGCAGGAGCTGGTGGACGGCGCCTGGCTGGTGATCCCGCCCAATGCCAAGCTGGTATTCGACACACCTATCCATCAGCGCTGGCAGCAGGCCGCCGCCAGTATCGGCGTCAACCCCCTGCATCTCTCCAGCCAGGTGGGGCATAGCTAAGACCCCAAGTCGTCTTGCATTTCCCTTTGTCCCCAGTGGCAAAGGGAAGTCAGGGCTCCTTTTCATGTATCCCAGTTTCAAGGACTTTCATGTCATCACGCAGCATCATGGGCTTTGACTACGGCACCAAGAGTATCGGCGTCGCCATCGGTCAGGAGCTCACCGGCACGGCCAGTCCCCTTCGTTCCCTCAAGGCCAACGACGGCATCCCCAACTGGGACGAGATAGAGAAGCTGCTCAAGGAGTGGCAGCCGGATCTGCTGGTGGTGGGCCTGCCGCTCAACATGGACGGCACCGATCAGGAGATCACGGTGCGGGCCCGCAAGTTTGGCAACCGCCTGCACGGCCGCTTCGGCAAGCCGGTGGAGTTCAAGGATGAGCGGCTCACCACCACGGATGCCCGCGCCCGGCTGTTCGAGCGCGGCGGCTACAGGGCGCTGGACAAGGGCAGCGTGGACGGGGTCTCCGCTCAGCTCATCGTCGAAGCCTGGATGGAAGAACAATACGGCTGATGCCGCACGAGGCCAGCTATCCTCTGGCCTCGACTCCCCCCGCTTTGCTCAAGGCCCCCGGCCTGCCCCTTCCCGGCCACTACACCTGACGAACGCCCGTCGTCATGGCTGATGCTCCGCCCGATATGTCCCCATCGATGCCTCGCCATAGAGCCTTCTGATCTCATTGCGCAGCCACATCACCTTGGCATCGTGGTTATGGCGTTTATGCCACAGCAAGATGAAAGCGATCTCCAGTTGTTGATAGAGCGCCTCGGTCAGCGGCAATGGCATGGCGATCAGGTTGGCATGGTGCCTGGCGGCATAATCGGCGCAATAGGAGGGCGCGACTGCAATCAGCTCATGACTGGTCTGGGAGGCGATGTGCAGCGCCTGCTCGAAGCTGGCGACCATGATGGGCACCTGCCGACACAGCCCCTCATCTTCCAGCAGGCTGTCGAGCGCCCAACTGTCACTGGCCTCCCACACCATGCTGACCTGGGGGCAGGCCAGAAAATTGTCCAGCGACCAGCGCTGGGCGAGCAAGGGATGATCCCGCCGCAGGAAGACCACGGGCCTATCGGTGAAGAGCACCTCATGGTCGAGGTAATAGGGTAGCCGGTTCACCTTGGCCCGCGAGCGGCCATGGGTCTCCCGGGCACAGAAACCAAGATCCGCATCACCATTGACGATGTCGTTGAGGGAGTGGTGATCCCAATCCAGCACCTTGACCACGGAATGGGGGTACTTCTGGTAGATCGTCATGGGCAGCTCGCTCAGGAAGCTGATGTAGAAGGGGGACTCCAGTACCAGGTTGAAACGGGCGCCATCGGGGATGGCCTCGCTGTTGAGGGCAACGATGCTGTCGGTCAGCTGGAACCAGGCCTTGAGCTCCTCCTCCAGGGTCAGGGAAAGCTGGGTGGGCTGCAATCCCTGCCGGACCCTGATGAACAGTGGGTCGTCAAACCAGTCCCGCAGCTTGGCCAGCGCCTTGCTCACCGTCGAGGGGGTGACGCACAGCTTCTGCGCCGCCCCCGCCACGCTGCGCGTCTGCATCAGGTGCTTGAAGACCACCAGCAGATTCAGATCGAGTTCACTCAGACGACGCATGACTCTCTTCCCCGGTTCACTTGGACTCGACTACTCGAGCAGTCGGCCATGGTAACAGCCTCCTGGCGGCCAGGTAACTGAGCAGGGTCAACAGCAGCGCACAGAGCAGCATCACCACCGGCTTGACCCCGAGCCAGCCCGCCAGCCAGATGAAGAGGCCGGAGAGACTGATCTGCATGATGCAGAGCAGCGCACTGGCAAAGGCGACGTTATGCTGGCAACCGTCCAGCACCGCCCCCATCGCCACCCCGAAGCCACAGGAGAAACCGATGCACACCAGAGCGAACCCCAGCATCAGCAGCGGCATGTTCCCTCCCCCTTGCCAGGCCCTGAACAACGCCAGCGCCGCCAGCAGATAGGCCAGGTGGGCACCGGCCAGTACCCGTTGCTTGCCATGGCGGCGCAGCAGCAGCGGTGTCAGGAACGATGTGATCATGCTGACGGCCGCCATCACCATCATGCAGAGGGAGTAGTGCTCGGCGCTGAAGCCAAGCTCTTGCATCAGGATCAGGGGCGACACGCTGACATAGACCAGGATGGCGGTGACGCTGGCGCTGGTCTGCAGGGAAAGCAACATGAACCGGCGGGAACCCAACAAGGCGAAGGAGAGCCGCTGCCCGCTGGCGGGTGGGCGCGTCTCCTCGAGCAACAGCAGGTTGACCAGGCCGCTGCAGGTCGCAATCAGTGCCATGGTGATGAAGATCCCCTGCCAATGGTAGCGGGAGAGAATGAGATAACCGATCACCGGCGCCAGCACCGGGATCACGCAGATGACCCCATTGATCATCGACAACGCCATCGCCAGCCGCTCCTGGCTCAGCACATCCCGCAACACGGCAAAGGTCATGATGTAGAGTGCACCGGCTCCGATCCCCTGGCCAAAACGGCCCAGATAGAACTGGTTTATCTGGCCGGCATCGGCCGCCGCCAGCGACGCGATGGCGAAGATCAGGGCGCCACCCAATACCACGGGGCGACGGCCGTGACGATCGGCGATCAGTCCCCCCAGCAGCACGGTGGCCGCCATGCCAAACAGGTAAAGGGAAAACGCGGTGTGGATCTGGGCCTCGCTGGCCCTCAGGCTGCTGGCTATCTGGGGGATGGCGACCAGATAGAGATCGACCCCGACCGGATAGAGGATGATCATCAGAAAACTGCAGAGCAGAAAGGTTCGCATGGATACTCCGTGGCGGGCTGACGCAGTCGCAATGGCCTGGACGGCCATTGCGCAGCAAAGATGAGGTCTGCTGACGGGAGCACTATATTGGCCGGGCCAGCGCCGCCCTAGTGAACAGAAGGCGATCTGCACATTCCATTCTGGAAACTGACCCTCATCGCGGCGGATTGCGGAGAGACCACGAGCGCTCGGCACCAACAAAAAGGGGAGCCAATGGCTCCCCCCTTCACCTCATCAACGATACTGGCTGACAGCGCAGCAACACGGCTCAGGCCTGTATCAACGATCCAACTGCTGCAGTATCCGGTGTGCCGCCTCGATGCGGGCCGCATTGGGGTAGTTGCGATTGGCCAGCATGACGATGCCGATCCCCCTGGCTGGCACGAAGAGGACATAAGCCCCGAAGCCATTGGTCGAGCCCGTCTTGTTAAACAGGGTGCTGGCCTTGGCCGGGGCAGGGTTGCTCAGGGGAGTCACCTTCTGGGGGTTGAGCGCCATGTCGGTGCTGTTGCCGCTCAGCAGGGTCGCGAGAGGGGTGGGATACTCATACATCTCCCAGCCCAGCCCCTGGGTCATAGGCCCTACCGAATAGGTACCGGTGTGGGTCAGCGCGATCGCCGCCGCAAGCTTCGCATCCTTTGGTGTGGTCATATTCGCCTCGACCATATTTGCCTCGACAAAGGCGAGCAGATCCGGCGCAGAGGTTTTGATGCCGTACGCCTCGGCGGCCAGCATGCCGGGGTTGACCCTGATGGGCTTGTCACTCTTGTCATAGCCGTAGGCATAGTGGCCCATGGCGCTCGCAGGCACGCTGAGGTATGTGTGTTGCAGGCCGAGCTTGGGCAGCAGGGTCTGCTCCATCATCTGTTCGAAAGACTCCCCCCGGCTGCGCGCCGCCAGATGGCCGAACAGGCCAATACTCGGATTCGAATACTGGCGATGGGTACCGGCCGGATAGGCGGGTGACCACGTGCGGTAGTAAGCCTGCATCTTGTCGGCGCTATCCACCTCATCCGGGAACTGCAGCGGCAAGCCACCGGCGCTGTAGGTGGCGAGCTGCCCCATGGTGACCTGGTCAAAGGCGCTGCCCTTGAGGGCGGGATTGTGCTGACTCACCCTGTCACCGAGGCCAAGATGCCCCTCGGCCACGGCATAGGCCCCCAGGGTCGCGGTCAGGGTCTTGCTGACCGAGCCTATCTCGAACAGGGTCTGATCATCGACCTTGGCACCCGTTTCCCGATTGGCCAGGCCGTAGTGGAAATAGTGAGCCTCACCATCCTTGAGCAGGGCGACTGCCATCCCCGGGATCCGATGCTGTGCCATCACCGGCTTGATGGTCTCATCCACCAGTTGGCGCAGCCCCGCGGGCTCGCTGCCGGCTTGCGTCAGGCCGGCCCACAGCAGCGTCGTCATCGCCAACCAGTTCATTCCCTGTCGTTGTTGCATCGTTTTATCCTCTTGTCTGTCTGGATTGCCGCACTCGCGACGAAGAAGTGACGCCAGCATAGCCCGTCTCCATGTGCTGGCGATGAGGCTGTGTGAAGTCCAGGTGAAGTCCCACCGCTTGCCGCGTCCCCACCCCACCAATGAGAGAGGGGAACCTGCGGTTCCCCTCTTGGCCTATCCACTCGTCGAGCGCGGCGCTTACGCCTGCTTGCTCTTGGGCGGGTTGTCCCAGATCCCCTCTTCGAGCTGACTGCGCAGCTCGGGGTACTTGTTGGCATCGAAGGTGGGTACCCGGCCCAGCTTGAGCTGGTCGTTGTAATCCTTGGCCAGCTTGATGGCGACGCCGGAGAGCAGCAGCATGGCCACCAGGTTGACGATGGCCATCATCCCCATGGAGACATCCGCCAGCGCCCACACGGTAGGCAGCTCGCCCACAGAACCGAACATCACCATGCCCAGCACGAACATACGGAACAGCATCAGACCGCCTTTGTGGTTGTGTTCCAGGAACACCAGGTTGGTCTCGGCGTAGGAGTAGTTCGCGACGATGGAGGTGAAGGCGAAGAAGAAGATCGCCGCCGCGATGAAGATGTTGCCACCACCACCGATCTGGGAGGAGAGCGCACGCTGAGTCAACTCGACCCCGGTCACCCCTGAGCCCGGTTCAAACTGGCCAGACATCAGGATAATGGCGGCGGTACAGCTGCAGATGACGATGGTATCCAGAAACACCCCCAGCATCTGCACATAGCCCTGGGAGGCCGGGTGCGGCGGATAGGGGGTGGCAGTAGCGGCGGCGTTCGGCGCCGAGCCCATGCCCGCCTCGTTGGAGAACAGACCGCGCTTGATGCCGTTGATCATCGCCTGGGAGATGGCGTAACCCATGGCACCGGAGCCAGCCTGCTCGATACCGAAGGCGGACTTGATGATCAGAGTGAACACCCCTGGCAACTCGCTGATGTTCATGGCGACCACGAACAGCGCCATCAGGATGTAGGCCAGCGCCATGAAGGGCACCACCACCTCGGCGAAACGGGCGATGCCGCGAATACCGCCGAAGATGATGAGGCCGGAGAGGGTCACCAGCGCCAGGCCGCTGGCCCAGTCGGGGATGCCGAAGGCAACTTTCATGGCCAGACTGATGGAGTTGGCCTGTACCGCGTTGAACACCAGACCGAAGGCCAGCAGCAGACAGAGGGAGAACACCACCCCCATCCAGCGCATGCCGAGACCGCGCTCCATGTAATAGGCCGGGCCGCCTCGGTAGTTGCCGTCCTCGTCCTTGACCTTGTAGAGCTGGGCCAGGGTGCTTTCCACGAAGGCGGTGGCCATGCCGATGAAGGCGATCAGCCACATCCAGAAGATGGCGCCAGGGCCACCGAGGTAGATGGCGACGGCCACACCGGCCAGGTTGCCGGTGCCGACCCGGGCAGCCAGACTGGTGCACAGGGCCTGGAAGGAGGAGATGCCGGCCTTGTCGGATTTGCGGCTATTGCGCAATACCGAGAACATGTGGCCGAAGTGGCGGACCTGGATAAACCCCAGGCGGAAGGTGAAAAAGATACCGACCCCAATCAGCAGGTAAATGAGCACAGCTCCCCACATCAGGTCGTTAATCATTGCGATCAAGGTGTCCATAATTCTCTCGTTGTTATCACATCCATGGCCAGTCTGCGCTGGCCGCTCTCTGTCCGTTTCCGAATTAGCAATGCGCTAAAGGGGCGAAATCTAGCATAGCGAGGGGGCTCATAATAGTGACTAACCTTGCCGAAGAGACAAAAAACGAGCGATTTGATGCAATTAATCTTCATTTAGCACGCAAAGTTTCAACAAAAGTTGATGAATTATCAATCAATTGACAAATAAGATTCAATAGAAAACCATTTTGGGTTTTTATCACCGTGGTGAAGAAGGCGAAAAAGGAGTGGGCACGGAGACAAGCGTTTGCTTCGGATTTCGCCAGCCACGAGGCTCAGGACGCAAAACGTTTTACACGTAATAAAATTTCAAGTAGCTGACGAGACTATTTATGTGACCCATCGCACACAATGGAGAATCAACTAAAAAAGTTGCTTTTATTCAGGCCGGAGCCGGATCGCAAGTAATCAATAAAAGTCTTTCTTTATCAAATACTTTTACCCTCTTCCGCCCGTTGCCGCCGAGGGCTGGATGATTCGTATACAAGCCCCCCTATTGCAGGATGCACCACATCCGTATTAATTAGGCAGGCAATGGTGATGGGCCGCTCCCATCCTGATTTTCTGAGCCTGAGTCGCCGGGATCTTGTAATTTTATTTCAGAACTGTCCTCTCACGCCCGCAACCCTTGGGATTGCTCCCTCATAAAGAGATGATATTTGCTATGGCCGATAAATTAACCCAGCTGAAAGCCCTGACCACCGTTGTTGCCGATACCGGTGACATCGAAGCCATCAAGCGCTACCAGCCCATCGATGCCACCACCAACCCTTCCCTGGTGTTGAAGGCATCCGAGATCCCCGAATACGCGGCGCTGATCGACGACGCCATCAGCTGGGCCAAGGCCCAGAGCCAGGACAAGGCACAGCAAATCATCGACGCCGGCGACAAGCTGGCGGTCAACATCGGTCTGGAAGTGCTGAAAATCGTTCCGGGCCGCATCTCCACCGAGGTGGATGCCCGTCTCTCCTTCGATACCGACGCCAGCATCGCCAAGGCGCGCAAGCTGATCCGTCTCTACAACGAAGCCGGCATCACCAACGATCGCATCCTGATCAAGCTGGCCTCCACCTGGGAAGGGATCCGTGCCGCCGAGGTGCTGGAGAAAGAAGGCATTCAGTGCAACCTGACCCTGCTGTTCTCCTTCGCCCAGGCCCGCGCCTGTGCCGAGGCCGGCGCCTTCCTGATCTCCCCCTTCGTGGGCCGCATCCTCGACTGGTACAAGGCCAAGCACAACCGTGACTACACCGCGAGCGAAGATCCGGGCGTGGTCTCCGTTACCGCCATCTACGACTACTACAAGCAGCACGACTATCAGACAGTGGTGATGGGGGCGAGCTTCCGCAACACCGGCGAGATCCTGGAGCTGGCCGGTTGCGATCGCCTGACCATTGGCCCTGCCCTGCTGGAAGAGCTGAGCAAGAGCGAAGGCGCCGTGGTGCGCAAGCTGAACTACACCGGCGAGCGCAAGGCCAAACCGGCCCCGATGAGCGAAGCCGAGTTCCGCTGGGAGCTGAACCAGGACGCCATGGCGGTCGAGAAGCTGGCCGAAGGCATCCGCATGTTCGCCGTCGATCAGGGCAAGCTGGAAACCATGCTGGCCAGTCGCCTCTAAACGAAGGCATCTGGCGATACGCTGACCGGCAGTCTCTGACAGGCTGCCGACCCCGATAAAAACCGGGCTCCCGTGAGGGAAGCCCGGTTTTTTTATGCCCCCCCCCAATTGTCACAACCTCGTCACAAAAACGTTTTATTTTCAAGTGCATCGTGTTATACGGGTGGTGAAAACCATAAAACCAAGGAGGGAGTCATGGACATATTCAACTTCGATTTTGACGAGGTCGTTGAGCTGGGTCCACGTAGCCGCGGGACTACGGGCAAGAAACGTAAATGGCGCGAGATTGAGGCACTCAAAGACAAGCATCGCCTGCAGAAGGAGCTGCAATCCATCGACATCGCCTACGAAGGCTCCGACGAGCTGCAACTGTAGCGCGGCAGGCCCTCCGGCAGCGAGCCGCCGACATACAGGTTCGATAAACTAAAACGCCCCGCTCAAGCCGGGGCGTTTTGTTGGAGGGCTGGTAATCAGGGCGTGTGCGGCAACGACAGCTGCTTGGCCAGCGCCTGGAAGTGCTGGCTCACCTCTATTCCGAACAGGGGATCGCTGATGGCCCTGTTCTGCCAGAGCTGTTCGAGCTGACGCCAGTCGTCCTCGGTCAGGGAATCGCGCAGATGGGGGAAGATCACCCCCTCTTCATAGTTCATGTGCGCCTCCTGCTGATCGATGAACTGCTCGAGCTTAGCGGTGAACTGCTCAAGCGGAATGACCGCATCCATCAGTATCATCTCCACCATCTCCTTGAGCTCGGTGCCCGCTTCCAGCAGACGGGCATGCTCCTCGTGCAACCGGTTCGCCACCTCCCCCTCCACCACCCGGTATTTCAGGTAGTAGTCATAGATGAGGTCCTCCTTGGGATGGTGGTACTTGTCGGAGATCTCCCGCAGGTAATCCACCACGTCCCGGATCAGGAAGTAGCTGATCCGCTGCTCGCTGCGGATGGCGGCAAGCTTGCTCTTGAGCAATTGCAGCAGCTTGGCGATGTTGAGGTGGTCCTTATGCAGACTGGATAACATGGGCACTCCTTGCACTGATTTGAGAAAGATCCTACCTCGAGTATACGGTCATTTATTGCGCTAACTTTGCACTCAATCAAATCTGGCGCAGACAATCCCGGCTCATGCACCTTCCTTCAAATGACCGAAATTGCCGCCTCCTGCCAACGACACAGGCGACCAGAAACAGTGCGAGCCCTCTCGGGCTCGCACTGTGGGGGTCAGATCAGGCTGGTCTTGACCGGCAATTCGCAGACCGAGAGCCAGTCGATGGGGGTCATGCCCTGCTGGGCCAGCAGGCGGTTGCTCTCGGAGAAGTGACCACAGCCGATGAAGCCGCGATGGGCGGAGAGCGGGCTGGGATGGGGAGCACTCAGCACGTGGTGGCGCTGGCGGTCGATGAAACGCCCCTTCTTCTGGGCATGGGCGCCCCACAACAGGAAGACGACCCCCTGGCAGCTGGCGTTGATCTGCTCGATGACCCTGTCGGTGAAGGCCTCCCAGCCCAGATGCGCATGGGAGTGAGCCATGCCCGCCTGCACCGTCAGCACGGTATTGAGCAGCAGCACCCCCTGTTTGGCCCAGGATTCCAGGAAGCCGTGGCTGGGGGTGACGAAGCCCGGCAGGTCCCGCTGCATCTCCTTATAGATGTTGACCAGAGAGGGAGGCGTGCGCACCCCGGGCAGGACGGAGAAGCAGAGGCCATGGGCCTGGTTCGGGCCGTGATAGGGGTCTTGCCCCAGGATCACCACCTTGATCTGATCCAGTTCGGTCAGCTTGAAGGCATTGAACACCTCGGTGGCGGGGGGATAGATCACCTTGCCCGCTTCCCGCTCACTCCTGACGGTCGCCAGGGTTGCCTTGAAATAGTCCTGCTCTTTCTCCGATCCAATCACGTCAGTCCAGGTCCGCATCTCAATCTCCTTAGCCGAAGGCGTAGAATGAGAGTCCTGCGCTCCTTGCCCTTCCACCGCTTTCTCCGCATCAGGTACATCAGTCCAGGTCACCACACCACTCTCCTCAAAAAATACCCATCTCTCTTCTCGCCGTTTGCTTCACCCGCATTCGCCCATCGGCGCACCGCTGTGCTGCGCGCGAAGCAACGAGGCGCCCAGAATAGGGGCCAAGGCCATCGGACGCAACCGTGGCTCAGCCATCTCTTCCCAGGCGAGGCCGGTGACAAGCGCGCTTTCCTCTCTGCGACCATCTGATAAAACGATGCTTTAGTCATTTATTTATTCTTTTTACCGATACCTCTGGCGCCATACCTGCCCCTGTATTCCAGCCGGATCCGGTTTTGCTCTGCGCCCAGTCGGTGTGGGCAGGGATCTCGGAAACCTAAAAGACCTAAAGATGTAGTTAAATTACTAGATTTGATAAATATAAAATGCATAATTCATATATCTTACAAAATCATAAAAATGAGAGAATTTTGATTAAACTCAATAATTTAATATCTTGAGCCACGCGCTATGTGCGCACTTTTTGATTTGGATCAATTTTCGTATTATTACCATCGTGGTATATATGACCCCAACGAAGTAAAGGTGTAAGGCAAGCCCCCTTTAACTGCTCCGCGAGCGAGGTAGTTAAACAACATCGGGGAGATGTCCTTACCATTGAACCCGCTTTCCTATGAGGAGTCATACCATGATCAAGGGCATCCAAATCACCCAGTCCAACAACGCCGCACTGCTGAACTCTTTCTGGCTGCTGGACGAAGAGAAGCAACAGGCTCGTTGCATCTGCGCCAAGGGCGACAGCTTCGCCGCCGACCAGGAAGTGGCGCTGTCCGATCTGGGCCAGTTCGAATATCGCGAACTGCCGGTACAAACCGAGCCGGTGGTCGAGGGTGGTCAACACCTGAACGTCAACGTGCTGAGCCGTGAGACCCTGGAAGAGGCCATCGCCAATCCGGAGAAGTATCCGCAGCTCACCATCCGTGTCTCCGGCTACGCCGTGCGTTTCAACGCCCTGACCCCGGAACAGCAGCGTGACGTGATCACCCGCACCTTCACCAAGAGCCTGTAATTCGCCCGGCGATAACAGCTTCCACGAAAAACGGCCCTCTCGGGCCGTTTTTTTATGGGTGACTATCTCTCGTCACTGCACTGATGCAAGGCCTTCGGCACTTAGCCATGTTGATCGACGCGCTGCACGGCGGCCGGCTTGGCGAGCACCTCGTGCATCTGCTGCTCGTCGAGCTGATCGCAGTAGCGGGCCACCACCAGGGTCGCGACCCCGTTGCCGATGAGGTTGGTCAGGGCGCGGGCCTCCGACATGAAGCGATCTATCCCCAGGATCAGCGCCAGCCCGGCGAGCGGCAGGTGCCCCACCGCCGAGATAGTCGCTGCCAGCACGATAAAGCCGCTGCCGGTCACCCCTGCCGCCCCCTTGGAGGAGATGAGCAACACCACCAGCAGGGTGATCTGATGGAACAGGTCAAGCGGCGTGTTGGTCGCCTGGGCGATGAAAACAGCGGCCATGGTCAGGTAGATGGAAGTGCCGTCCAGGTTGAAGGAGTAACCGGTCGGGATCACCAGACCCACCACGGATTTCTTGCAGCCGAGCGCCTCCATCTTGACCAGCATGCGCGGCAAGACGGATTCGGAAGAGGAGGTTCCCAGCACGATTAGCAGCTCTTCCTTGATATAGGAAATAAAGCGCAGGATGCTGAAACCATTGGCCTTGGCGATGCTGCCAAGCACCAGGAAAATAAACAGCAGACAGGTCAGATAGAAGCTGGCGATTAATTGTCCGAGCTGAACCAGCGAGCCGATGCCATATTTTCCGATGGTGAAGGCCATGGCGCCAAATGCCCCAACCGGCGCCAACTTCATGATCATGTTGATGATGCCGAAAATAACCTGGGAGAAACTGTCCACCATATTGAAGATGAGTTTTCCCTTCTCGCCGATATGATGCAGGGAGAAGCCAAACAGCACCGCAAACAACAACACCTGCAGAATATTGCCGCTGGCAAAGGCGCCGATCACGCTGCCCGGGATCACGTCGAGCAGGAAGGCGATGATGCCCTGTGATTTGGCCTGCTCGGTGTAGACAGAGATGGCGCTGGCATCCAGGGTGGTCGGGTCCACGTTCATGCCCACCCCCGGTTGCAGCAGGTTCACCACGCACAGGCCGATGACCAGTGCCAGGGTGCTGACCACCTCAAAATAGATAAGCGCAATGGCGCCTGTCTTGCCCACCGCCTTCATGCTCTCCATCCCCGCGATGCCGGTCACGACTGTGCAGAAAATCACGGGGGCAATGATCATCTTGATTAATTTCACAAAACCATCACCGAGCGGTTTCATATCGGCGCCAAGGCTTGGATAGAAGTGCCCCAGTAATACCCCTATGGTGATGGCCAATATCACCTGAAAATAGAGGCTGCTTAATATTTTCTTGTGCATGCTCAACGTCCTGTTAATTAATTGACATGGGCGATGGCAAAAAAACTGTGCAGTGATCCGCGGCGAAATATAACCCTATTTCACCCGGTTCATGCTATTTCGCCATTCCAACGGCAGCACTTTCACACGTTATAAGAATCAATTTAGCGACATCAATCACACAACATATTTAACATCATTAACACCACAGCAACCATGATATAGTTGGTCGGTGATTTATTTAAGACCTTAATGAGAACATAGCGGACATAAAAAATGCCCCGCGTGGCGGGGCATTTTTCGGCAAGCGATCCGCCTCCTATATCAGGCGGAGGTATCCAGCGGCTCGAAGCCTTTGATGAGATCGTCGATCGCCTTCATCTGCTTCAGGAAGCCTTCCAGCTTGTCCAGCGGCAGGGCGCTCGGGCCGTCGCAACGGGCCACTTTCGGATCCGGATGTGACTCGATAAACAGGCCGGCCAGGCCGACCGCCATGCCGGCACGGGCCAGCTCGGTCACCTGATCCCGACGACCACCGGAGGCGGCCCCCAGCGGATCGCGGCACTGCAGGGAGTGGGTCACGTCGAAGATCACCGGATAACCGCCGGTGCTCTTCTTCATCACGCCCAGACCCAGCATGTCCACCACCAGGTTGTCGTAACCGAAGTTGGCACCCCGCTCGCACAGGATCAGGCGATCGTTGCCGCACTCCTCGAACTTGTCGGTGATGTTCTTCATCTGGCTTGGGCTCAGGAACTGCGGCTTCTTGATGTTGATGACGTTGCCGGTACGGGCCATGGCCTCCACCAGATCGGTCTGGCGCGCCAGGAAGGCGGGCAGCTGGATCACGTCTACCACCTCGGCGACCGGCTTGGCCTGATGCACCTCATGCAGATCGGAGATGACCGGCATGCCGAAGGTCGCCTTGAGCTCCTGGAAGATCTTCATCCCCTCTTCCAGACCCGGGCCCCGGTAGGAGTGGATGGAGGAACGGTTGGCCTTGTCCCAGCTCGCCTTGAACACGAAGGGGATGCCAAGCTTGGTGGTCACTTCCACGTACTTCTCGCACACCGCCATCGCCATGTCGCGGGACTCCAGCACGTTCATGCCACCAAACAGGACGAACGGCTTGTCGTTGGCCACATCGATCTGGTTGATCTTGATATTCTTCTGTTCCATCTCAGCATCCTTAATTGAAGGGGCTTGGGGTTTGAATCCAAGTTGGTTCGCCGTACCTCAGCACAGCTGACCACGATATTCTTTCATTTCCCAGGCATCCTCAGTGAAGGGGCTTGGGGCTCAGATCCAGTGCGGCCAGCTGCGACTTCAGCACGTCGGCCACCGGATCGTCCGGGCATTGTTCAATAAAGTATTCAAAATCGTCGGCGGCGAAGCGGGGACAGTCGAGCTGCTCGTAGATGAAGCCCCGATCCCGCGTCTCCAGCGGATCGCCGGGCTTCATGCGCAGCAACAGCTCGCTGCAGCGCAGCGCCTCCGTCATGCGCTCCTCCCGCAGCAGGGCACCCTTGCTGACGTTGAGCAGCCGCTCGATGATCTCCCACTGCCCCGAAGGCTGCAGATGGTCATCGCTCAGGGTAGCCAGGTTGCCGAGGGCGCCGCGCAGCAGCAGCTCGACACGGTGCAGGCTCAGCTCATCGCCGTTGAAGGGGTCCACATAGACCTCGCCCTCACTGCCGGCGAAGCTCACCAGGAAGTGACCGGGGAAGCAGATCCCCTCTACATCCAGGCCTATCTTGCGGCCAAGCTGGATGATGAGGATGCCGAGGCTCACCGGAATGCCCTGCCTGCGCTCCAGCACCTGGGCCAGATCGCAGTTGGCGGCCGAGAAGTAATCCTGCCAGTCGCCACGAAACCCCAGGGTCTGGTAGAAACCAGCGAGCAGCTGGCGTCGCACCTCGTCACAGTTGCCCTCGGCAATGGCCTCGTCCAGCCAGGCATCGAGCCGGGTCAGCTCGGTCTCACCGGCGCCGCTGCGGCCCAGGATCTCGTCGCTCACCGACAACGCCAGTTCGGCCAGATCATGAGCCTCGAAATCGGTCCATTCGTCCACACGTATCATCTTCGTCATTCCTAACCGAACAGACTGGCCTGCTTCTGCACCGCGAGCTTGGCGATAAAATAGACCCACCCCAGCACGCCGAGGAAGGCGAACCAGCGGATGGCGTTGCTGCGCGCGAGGCGCAGCGCCATCAGGCCCAGGAAGGCCACCACCAGAATGGCCGTCAGTTTCTCGCTGAGCCAGGGGGTGGCGTTGTTGAACGGATTGAGATCCAGCACCATGCACAGCAGGACGCCGGAGAGCACCACCAGCCCATTGAGCCAGCCGCTGGCTTGCAGCACCCGACCGCTGGCCCGCTCAGAGCCGGTCTGTGCCCAGTAAAAACGCAGCATAAACACCAGCACAGCCGCCGCAATCAGCAGCACATGCAGATGCTTGATAGCAACATACATCAGTTGTCCTCACTCGAATGTGGCCCGGGTTCCTCATACAGAGGCCATTGTCCCAGGGTCACTCGTTCGTTATCCCCGTAATCGCGCACGGTTTCTACCTGGCGGTAGCCCCGTTGCAGCAAAAGTTGACGCACCGGCTCACCCTGGTTCCAGCCGTGCTCCAGCAGCAGCCAGCCACCCGCCGTCAGATGGGCCGGTGCCTCGGCCACGATCAGGCGGATGTCCGCCAGCCCCTGCTCGTCAGCCACCAGGGCGGAGCGCGGCTCGAAGCGCACGTCCCCCTCCTCGAGGTGCGGATCCGTCCCGTCGATATAGGGCGGGTTGGAGACGATCATGGCAAAACACGGCGCGCCCGATAGCGGCTCAAACCAGCTGCCGTCGCGCACCTCTATGGGCAACCCCAGGGCCGCGCTGTTGGCACGGGCCAGCGCCGCGGCCTCCGGCATCCGGTCAACGGCCCATACGTCGAGGTTGGGTCGCTCGGATTTGAGCGCCAGCGCGATGGCGCCGGTGCCGGTGCCCAGATCCAGCAGGGCCAGGGGCGCCTGACTCGCTTGGGCCGGCTCCGGCAACCGGACCAGCGCCTGCTCCACCAACACCTCGGTGTCCGGGCGCGGGATCAGGGTCGCCGGGCTCACCCTGAGGGGCAGCGACCAGAACTCCCGCTCACCGATGAGGTGAGCGATGGGTTCGCCATGGAGGCGACGCTCGAGCCAGCCCATCAGGGTCGCCTGCTGGGCGGCATCGAGCTCGCGCTCCGGCCAGGTCATCAGGTAGCCGCGCCGGCACCCCAGCAGATGGCAGAGCAGCGCATCGGCGTCGGCACGGGGGGATTCCCCCTGTGCCAATACCGTCATGATGTGGGCTCGAGCCTGCTGGATCTGCATCAGCCGTTATCTGCCAGAGAGGCAAGCTGATCGGCCTGGTATTCCTGCACCAGCGGGGTGATCACGCAGTCCAGATCCCCTTCCAGGATCTCGCCGAGGCGATAGAGCGTGAGATTGATGCGGTGCTCGGACAGGCGCCCCTGGGGGTAGTTGTAGGTGCGGATGCGCTCGGAGCGATCGCCAGAGCCCACCAGGTTGCGGCGGGTGCTCTGCTCGGCGGCGCGGTGGCGCTCGTCCTCGGCCGCCTGCAGGCGGGCGGAGAGCACCGACATCGCCTTGGCGCGGTTCTTGTGCTGGGAGCGCTCATCCTGACACTCCACCACCAGGCCGGTCGGCAGGTGGGTAATGCGGATAGCGGAGTCGGTCTTGTTGACGTGCTGACCGCCGGCCCCGGAGGCGCGGAAGGTGTCTATCTTCAGGTCGTTCGCATTGATCTCGATCTGCTCGGCTTCCGGCACTTCCGGCAGTACCGCCACGGTACAGGCGGAGGTGTGCACCCGCCCCTGGGATTCGGTCTCGGGCACCCGCTGCACCCGGTGACCGCCGGACTCAAACTTGAGGCGACCGTAGACGCGCTCGCCGTCCACCTTGGCGATCACCTCTTTATAGCCACCGTGCTCACCGTCGTTGCAGCTGACGATGGAGACGCGCCAGCCCTGACGCTCGGCGTAGCGTGAATACATGCGGAACAGATCGCCGGCGAAGATCGCCGCCTCGTCGCCGCCGGCACCGGCGCGGATCTCCAGATAGCAGTTGTTGTCATCCTTGGGATCCCGCGGCAGCAGCATCACCTGCAACGCCTGCTCCTGCTCCTCCAGCGCGGCCTTGACCAGCGGCAACTCCTCCTGCGCCATCTCGCGCAGGTCGGTGTCGGTGTCCTCCAGCATCAGCTTGGTGGTCGCCAGATCCTCCTCGGCCTGACGGAAGCGCTGGAAGGCGTGAACGATATCTTCGAGCTGGGCATATTCCCGGGTCAGGGCACGGTATCTGTCCTGATCCGAGGCGACCCCGGGCTCGCCGAGCAGGGCCTGTACTTCTTCGTGGCGCTCGATGAGGCCTTCCAGCTTTCTGATCAATGACGGATTCATAAATCTTGTGTTCTCAATGGAGGACGGGACAACCGGCAGGTTGCCCGAAAATTATGACTCTTGTGACAGCCCCAGCACCTGGCGCAGTTGGGACAGCTTGTGGTTATCCCCCTGTGCGGCGGCCTGGCGCAGGGCCTGGGTCGGGGCGTGGATCAACTTGTTGGTGAGACGATGGGCCATGGCCTTGAGCGCCTGTTCGGCGTTCTCGCCCTGTGCCAGGGCCAGCAAGGCACGTTGCAGCTCTTCGTCCGCCACCTGTTGGGATTGGTGGCGATAGTCGCGGATGAGATCGACCGAGTGCTGGCTGCGATACCAGCCCATGAAGTCGTCGCGCTCCTCATGCACGATGAGCTCCGCCTCGGCGGCGGCCTTCTTGCGGGTCTCGAGGTTCTGCTCGATGATGCCCTGCAGATCGTCCACCGTGTAGAGATAGGCGTCGGACAGCTCATCCACCTCGGCCTCGATGTCCCGCGGCACGGCGATGTCCACCAGGAACATCGGCTTGAAGCGCCGCGCCTTGAGGGCGCGCTCCACCATGCCCTTGCCGATGATGGGCAGCGGGCTCGCAGTGGAGCTGATGACGATGTCCGCCTCGTGCAGGTAGTCCGGGATCTCTTCCAGGGTCATCACCTGGGCGCCAAACTCCTCGGCCAGCAGCTGGGCGCGCTGCAGGGTGCGGTTCGCGACCATCATCTGGGTCACGTTCTGCTCGCGCAGGTGGCGGGCCACCAGTTCGATGGTCTCCCCGGCGCCGACCAGCAACACCTTGGTCTGGGAGAGATCGGAGAAGATCCGGCGCGCGAGACTCACGGCGGCGAAGGCCACCGACACGGCGCTGGCGCCGATCTCGGTGTCGGTACGCACCCGTTTCGCCACCGAGAAGGACTTCTGGAACAGCCGCTCCAGGGCCCCCTTCACCGCCTCGGCCTGCTGGGCATGGGCGTAAGACTGCTTGATCTGCCCCAGGATCTGCGGCTCCCCCAACACCAAGGAGTCGAGGCCACAGGCGACCCGCATCAGGTGGCGTACCGCCTCTTCGTCCTGATGCTGATAGATGGCGGAGATCACTTCGCTCGCATCCAGCTTGTGGAAGGCTTGCAGCCAGCGCAACACCCGCTCCGAGTTCCCCTGCTCCAGGCTGCAATACAGCTCGGTGCGGTTGCAGGTGGAGACGATCACCGCCTCGCTGACACCGGGCTGCTTCACCAGCTCACGCAAGGCGCGATCGATGCAGTCCGGGCCAAAAGCGACCCGTTCCCGCAAGGCGACACTGGCGGTGTTATGGTTGATTCCGAGGGCGAGCAGACTCATGAGTGGATGATGATCGTTTCGTGCACAGGGTATGAGGCCGACAATTGTACGAGAAAGGGTAAGTCTTTAAAAGCAATACGGCCGCCCCTTATACTGTTGCAAATCACCTTTCTGGAGCATGACCTTGTTCTTGCGTATTTTCTCCCTCGCCTGCCTGCTGGTACTGGCCGGCTGTACCACTACTCAACCCCAGCGGGATCAGGTCAACTGGCAGCAGGAGCGCGCCCGTCTCGAGCGGCTCGATCACTGGCAACTGTCGGGCAAGATGGCCATCATCACTCCCCAGCAGAAGGGCAGCGCCCGTCTCAACTGGCAGCAAGATGGCGATGACTATCGCCTCAATCTCAGCAGCATCGTTGGCACCCACATCCTGGAGCTCTCCCGCAACAAGGGCGAGGTGACGCTGATCGACAACGACGGCAAGCTGCACCACAGCCAGGACGCCGAAGCCCTGGTCTACCAGCTCACCGGCTGGAATATCCCGGTGCAGGGGCTGCCAGAATGGATCAAGGGGCTGCCGGGTCAGGCCGAGTTCGAGCTCAACCCCGACGCCAGCCTGGCCTCGGTGCGCGACGGCCAGTGGCAGATTGTCTATGGCGACTACCGGGACCAGGAAGGCTATCGCCTGCCCCACCTGCTGACCATGACGGGCCAGGGCAGCCGCCTCAAGCTGCAGATCAACCAGTGGACCCTGGCCCCATGATGAGCTCCCCAGACCAGGCACCGTCGATGGCGCTAATCCGCTGGCCCGCACCGGCCAAGTTGAACCTATTCCTGCACGTCAACGGCCGCCGCCCGGACGGTTATCACGAGTTGCAGACCCTGTTCATCTTCCTCGACCACGGGGATTGGCTCGAATTCGAGCCGCTGCCGGATACAGACTTGCTCACCCTGAGCCCCGCCATCCCCGGCGTGCCCGATGAGCAGAACCTGATCATCCGCGCCGCGCGGTTATTACAGAGCAAACTGGCCAACCCACAGGGGGCCCATATCCGGCTGGAAAAAAACCTGCCCATGGGGGGCGGTATCGGCGGCGGCTCCTCGGATGCGGCCACCACGCTGGTAGCCCTCAATCACCTCTGGCAGGCGGGGCTCAGCCAGGATGAGCTGGCCCAGCTTGGCGTCCAGCTGGGTGCCGACGTGCCGGTGTTTGTGCGCGGCCGCGCCGCCTTTGCGGAAGGGGTCGGTGAGAAGCTGCAACCGGTCGAGCTGCCAAGCGCCTGGTATCTGGTGCTCAAGCCCGATTGCCATGTGGCTACCGCCGCCGTGTTCCAGGATCCTGACCTGCCAAGAGACACGCCCAAGATGGCCTTGTCCGATCTGCTGGCTAAAAAGCAGCTGCGGGAGGGGGGGTGGAAAAACGATTGCGAATTGCTGGTGAAAAAGCGCCACCCCGAGGTTGCCAATGCGCTCGGCTGGTTGCTAGAATACGCGCCGTCAAGAATGACGGGCACTGGAGCCTGCGTCTTTGCTCAATTTGAAGACGAAGTGGCTGCTCGGAAGGTGTTGGCAAGAGTGCCGGAAGGTTGGGATGGGTTTGTCGCCAAGGGCGAGAACATATCACCACTGTTCGTCACTTTGCAACAAGTCAGTGATTGGGGTATCGCCAAGCGGTAAGGCAGCGGGTTTTGATCTCGCCATTCCTAGGTTCGAATCCTAGTACCCCAGCCATTCTCTTGGTGATTGAGATAGGCAATCGATGACGGTCCGGGAAGTGTGAAGAGAGCACTCTCGTCAATCTGCCCGGTTTCTCCTCGATGTCCTTGGATCGCCGATAGCTGACTACAACCCAGGCCGGCGACAGCCTGCGGTAACTCCGCTCGTCAATGCTATGAATCGTTTGCCCGAGAACGATACGGGTCTGAAATCAGACTCTCCACATACTGGATGCAACCCCGAGGTTTCAAACCGTGCCTGACATGAAGCTGTTTGCTGGTAACGCAACGCCGGAACTAGCCCAGAAGATCGCAGATCGCCTGTTTATCAAACTCGGCAATGCTGCCGTAGGTCGCTTTAGCGACGGCGAGATCAGCGTACAGATCAATGAGAATGTACGTGGTGGCGATATCTTCATCATTCAATCCACCTGTGCCCCGACCAACGACAATTTGATGGAATTGATCGTCATGGTGGATGCACTGCGTCGTGCTTCAGCTGGCCGTATTACTGCCGTCATCCCCTACTTCGGCTATGCCCGTCAGGATCGCCGCGTCCGCTCCGCCCGTGTGCCCATCACCGCCAAGGTTGTCGCCGACTTCCTGTCCAGCGTGGGTGTGGATCGCGTGCTGACCGTTGACCTCCATGCCGAGCAGATCCAGGGCTTCTTCGACGTCCCCGTCGACAACGTGTTCGGTAGCCCAGTGCTGCTGGAAGACATGCAGTCCAAGAACCTCGAATCCCCCGTGGTCGTCTCGCCGGACATCGGCGGCGTGGTCCGTGCCCGTGCCATCGCCAAACTGCTGGACGACACCGACATCGCCATCATCGACAAGCGTCGTCCCCGCCCGAACGTCTCCCAGGTCATGCACCTGATCGGTGACGTGGCTGGCCGTGACTGCATCATCGTCGATGACATGATCGACACCGGTGGCACCCTGTGCAAGGCCGCAGAAGCCTTGAAAGAGCGCGGCGCCAAGCGCGTGTTCGCCTATGCGACTCACCCTGTCTTCTCCGGCTCCGCCGTGGAAAACATCAAGAATTCGGTCATCGACGAGCTGATCATCACCGACTCCATCCCGCTCACTGCCGAGATGAAAGCCGTTGACAAGGTCAAGCAGCTGACCCTTTCTACCGTGCTGGCCGAAGCCATCCGCCGTATCAGCAACGAAGAGTCCATCTCTGCCATGTTTGAGCATTGATAGCCCCGTTGTGACAAAAACCGCCGACTGGCGGTTTTTGTTTTTCTAGCCAGACCCGGTATTGCCCTGCCCCGGCAGGTTAAGGATGTCCCATGAAGTGCTTGCGTCCCCTGCTCCTCCTCCCGCTCTGTGCCCTGCTTTCCGCCTGCCTGCCCGGCCAGGACCATGCGCCTTTCACCCTGACCCTGGCGCACATGAACGACACCCACTCCCAGTTCGATCCGGTCAACGCCGAGTTCAAGGGCGCCATCTTCGGCAACACGGGAGAGAAAGAGACCCTCTACACCCGCCTCGGCGGCTACCCCCGGTTGCTGACCATGGCCAAGGCCTACCAAGCGGACGCGCTCGCCAAGAATGAGCCCTTGCTTCTGCTGCACGGTGGTGACGCCTGGCAGGGGAGCGGCTACTTCAAGCTCAACGAGGGGATGGCCAACGCCGAGCTGCTCAGCCAGTTCGGGCTCGATGCCATGGCCCTTGGCAACCACGAGTTCGATCTCGACAACCACAAGCTGGCCCGCTTCATCGAGGGGGTGAACTTCCCGGTGCTGGCCGCCAACCTGGAGGTCGGTGCCGACCCGGATCTGAGCCAAGCCCGCAACCTCAAGCCCTTCGTGGTCTACGCCTTCGAGGGTAACCAGAAGACCCCGGTCCCGGATCTCAACCATCTGCCGCAAGGCAAGCAGCTGGTCGCCGTCATGGGGCTGGTGCTGGAAGACATGGCCAACATCTCCCCCAACGTGGGTCAGCTCCATTTTCGCAAGGAAGTCGAGACGGCCCAGGCCACGGTGGATCTGCTGCAAGCCAAGGGCATCAACCACATCATCGCCCTGACCCACATAGGCAACGCCCGGGATCTGGCGCTCGCGGCCGAGGTGAACGGACTGGATGCCATCGTCGGCGGCCACTCCCACAGCCTGCTCGGCGACTTCAGCAATGTCGGCTGGGGCAAGACGGGAGAATACGCGGCGCTGGTCACCAACCCGGACGGGGTCGGCCTCACCTGTGTGGTGCAGGCGGGCTCCTATGCCCAGGCTATAGGCCTCGCCCGTGTCAGCTTCGACGGCCAGGGCCGGGTTATCGGCTGCAAGGGCCAGAACCAGCTGCTGGCCAGCGGCGACTTCTTCGCAGACCCTGCTCGTCAGCAGCCCCTCGATCAGGCCCGTAGCAAGCAGGCCAGCACGTTTATCGACGCCCAGCCCAACCTGGTGACGGTGGATGAGGATCCCCGCCTGCGCGGTATCATCGACAGCCACTTCAAACCAGCGCTGGAGCAGGCCTTCGGCCCCGTCATCGCCACCCTGCCGGCAGCACTGCAAAACGCCCGCCGTCCGGGGGACAACGGCAGCGACAGCCACGGTTCGGATGTCGCTCCCCTGGTGGCCGAAGGCCAGTACTACTGGGCCAACACCCCGGCGGTGCAGGCGCTGACCGGCGGCCCGGTGGACTTCGCCCTGCTGGCGGTGGGGGGCGTGCGCGCCGACCTGCCCGCCGGTGAGCTGCGTCAAGGGGATCCTGCCCTCACCCTGCTGCCGTTCAAGAATCAGCTCGCCGTGCTGACCCTGACCGGTGCCGAGGTGCGTGCCCTGCTGACCGAGACCATCACGGCGACCCTGGCCCCCAGTGCCCACGCCGGCAAGTTCCCCTACGGCGGCCATCTGCGCTACCGCTTCACCGAAACCCTGGCGGGCAAGCACGGCACCCTGACCCGGCTGCAATGGCAGGCGGCCGACGGGCAGTGGCAGGATCTGGTGGATGGCCAGCGCTACAAAGTGGTGATGAACGCCTACAGCGCCAACGGCAACGACGGCTGGCAGGCGCTGGCCCGCGCCCAGGCGCAGCAGGCCGAGCGGGTGGATCTCGCCTGGGTGGATGGCAAGTTGACCGCCTTCCCCGTGCTGCAGGTGGTCCAAAACGGTGACCAACTGAGCGCCCGCTACGGCGACGGCCAGGCATTGGACTGCAAGGCCGAGACCGTCGACTGCGGCACCGATGCCGCCTCCTTCGTGCAGTATGTGAAGGAGCAGCGCCCGACCCTGACCGCCCTGAGTGAGCCCGTCGTCACCCTGCTGCGGGCCAAATAAGCAGGCACCGACCACGACACAGGGCAAAAACGGGCCGAGGCTAGGCCCATTTTTTGCGGCCGTTAGCGACCCGTTACCGGGTTATTCCCTCCGGTTGCCGAGCTTTGGTTGAGTGATCGCCAGTCGGCGGCTAGAATATTGCGTCCCATTGCCCTGGGCCATCTGTCCACGGCAAGCAGCGAGTGAAGACATCAAGCGTGACAAGTCAAATCAAACTGATTGTCGGGCTGGGTAATCCCGGCCCCGAATATGCCAAGACCCGTCACAATGCGGGCGCCTGGTATGTGGAGCAACTGGCCCGCTGGCACAATGTCAGCCTGCGTGAAGAGCCCAAGTTCTTCGGCCACACCGCCCGCTTCCTGGTCGAGGGGCAGGATGTGCGGCTGCTCATCCCGAACACCTACATGAATCTCTCCGGCAAGGCCGTGGCGGCGCTCGCCCGGTTTTACCAGATAACGCCGGAAGAGATGCTGGTGGCCCACGATGAACTGGACCTGCCCCCCGGCATCGCCAAGTTCAAGCAGGGCGGCGGTCACGGTGGTCACAATGGCCTCAAGGACATCATCGCCAGGATGGGCAACAACAATAACTTCTTCCGGCTGCGCCTCGGCATCGGCCATCCCGGCGCCAAGGAGCTGGTCGCCGGCTTCGTGCTGACCAAGGCGCCCAGCAGTGAACAGAGCCTGATCGAGGCCGCATTGGATGAATCCCTGCGCGCCACCGACATCCTGTTCAAACAGGACATGACCAAGGCCATGAACCGGCTGCATAGCTTCAAGGCCGAAAAGGTTTGAACTGACTTTGCTCGATGAAGTACTGGATGAATTCCGATGTACACGCCACCGACATCCCGTTCAAACAAGACATGACCAAGGCCATGAACCGCTTGCACAGCTTCAAGGCCGAGAAGGTATAGAGCGCGTCGGTGCGCAGTCGGCACCGGCTCACACAAGAGATGACCCGGGTCATGAGCGGTGTTGCCGCCTCAGGGCCCGAGCAAGCATGACATGGGTCGCCCAAGGGCGTCCCTCACAGCATCCATCAAGTAAGGTAACAATCCATGGGTTTTAAATGCGGTATCGTGGGCCTGCCCAATGTAGGCAAATCCACCCTGTTCAATGCGCTGACCAAGGCCGGCATCGAAGCCGCCAACTTCCCGTTCTGCACCATTGAGCCGAACACGGGTGTGGTCCCCATGCCGGATCCGCGTCTCGACCAGCTCGCTGCCATCATCAATCCGCAGCGCGTGGTGCCGACCACCATGGAATTCGTCGACATCGCCGGCCTGGTGGCGGGCGCCTCCAAGGGTGAGGGTCTGGGCAACCAGTTCCTGGCCAACATCCGCGAGACCGAAGCCATCGGCCACGTGGTGCGCTGCTTCGAAGACGAGAACATCATCCACGTCGCGGGCAAGGTCTCCCCGGCCGATGACATCGAGGTGATCAATACCGAATTGGCCCTGTCTGACTTGGACGCCTGCGAGCGCGCCATCCACCGTCAGTCCAAGCGCGCCAAGGGTGGCGACAAGGATGCCAAGCTGGAAGTGGAGACCCTGGAAAAAATTCGCGCCGTGCTGGAAAACGGCCAGATGATCCGTGGCATGAAGCTGGACAAGGAAGAGCTGGCCGCCGTCAGCCACCTCAACTTCCTGACCTTGAAGCCCACCATGTACATCGCCAACGTGGCGGAAGACGGCTTCGAGAACAATCCCTTCCTCGACAAGGTGCGTGAAATCGCCGCCGCCGAGAACGCGGTCGTGGTCGTGGTCTGCTGCGCCATCGAGTCAGACATCGCCGAGCTGGACGACGCCGATCGCGCCGAATTCATGGCAGACCTCGGTATCGAAGAGCCGGGCCTGAACCGGGTGATCCGCTCCGGTTACGAGCTGCTGAACCTGCAGACCTACTTCACCGCTGGCGTGAAAGAAGTGCGTGCCTGGACCATTCCGGTCGGAGCCACCGCCCCGCAAGCGGCTGGCAAGATCCACACCGACTTTGAAAAAGGCTTTATTCGCGCTCAGACCATCGCCTTCGACGACTTTATCACCTACAAGGGTGAGCAAGGTGCCAAGGAAGCAGGCAAGATGCGCGCCGAAGGGAAAGACTACATCGTCAAGGATGGCGATATTATGAACTTCCTGTTCAACGTCTAATCCCATGAGAGGCCAGCATTTGCTGGCCTCTTTGCTATGAGCTCCGGTTGCGGATCTGCTGGCAAATGTCGTAAAAAAAACCAGATTGTTGGGCTTTTGCACGATAGCGTCCAATAACTCGCCAAACGCACCCAAATTCGATTTTTCTGGCAAAAAAAGGGTTGACGCCCCAGAGCCAGATACGCATAATTCCGGCCGCACAGTGACGAGGTAACGACTCACTGGAAGCACGGTTGGCTATGTAGCTCAGTTGGTTAGAGCATCGCACTCATAATGCGAGGGTCACAGGTTCGAATCCCGTCATAGCCACCATAAATCAGTTCAGTTGGGGTATCGCCAAGCGGTAAGGCAGCGGGTTTTGATCTCGCCATCCCTAGGTTCGAATCCTAGTACCCCAGCCATTATTTTTGGTTATCGATGTTCATCTGTCGGTAGCAAGCTGAGGAAAGCATTGAGAGGTTTTGATCTCGTCAATGTGCCTAGGTACAAATCCTGGTTCCCCAGCCATTTTTGAAGTTCTTTGCCAGCATTCCGTGCTGTTGAAGAGCGCTGTTGGGGTATCGCCAAGCGGTAAGGCAGCGGGTTTTGATCTCGCCATCCCTAGGTTCGAATCCTAGTACCCCAGCCATTATCTCGTTCTCTTCCACCTCGTGGTTGATGACAGATGGCTATGTAGCTCAGTTGGTTAGAGCATCGCACTCATAATGCGAGGGTCACAGGTTCGAATCCCGTCATAGCCACCATAAATTAGTTCAGTTGGGGTATCGCCAAGCGGTAAGGCAGCGGGTTTTGATCTCGCCATCCCTAGGTTCGAATCCTAGTACCCCAGCCATTTTTAAAGTTCTTCGTCGGCATTCAGTGCTGTTTGAGGGACGTTGTTGGGGTATCGCCAAGCGGTAAGGCAGCGGGTTTTGATCTCGCCATCCCTAGGTTCGAATCCTAGTACCCCAGCCATTATTGCCTTTCATCGACCTTGTCGGTGATAGCTGTGGTAAACGTAAGAGGTTTTGATCTCGTCAACGTTCCTAGGTTCGTATCCTAGTACCACAGCCATTATCTTGTTTTCTTCCACCACAGTGGTCGATGACAGATGGCTATGTAGCTCAGTTGGTTAGAGCATCGCACTCATAATGCGGGGGTCACAGGTTCGAATCCCGTCATAGCCACCATTAATATTGCGGAAGTGGCGAAATTGGTAGACGCACCAGATTTAGGTTCTGGCGCCCTAGGCGTGAGAGTTCGAGTCTCTCCTTCCGCACCATTAATAGCAGTACCAAACAGACCAGCTTAGGCTGGTTTTTTTGTATCCATTTTTCAGCAATCGCCCCACCTTCCCTCCCTCTTTCTCCTCTCGACTCATCCCATTCTGTTGCCTCTTGGCGATGAACCGACTGAGTACCCATCTAGGCAGCAAACCATCGGGCAATAAAAAGCGGCCCGCAGGCCGCCTATGTCGTCTTCCCTTGTCAGAACGGGAAGAACCAGGGGATGGCGATGACGCTCACCACCATCACCAGCAGGGTGAAGGGCACCCCGATCCGCACGAAGTCCACGAACTTGTAGTTGCCCGGCCCCAGCACCAGGGTGTTGACCGGTGACGAGACCGGCGTCATGAAGGCCGCCGAAGCGGCGATGGCGATGGTCATGGCGAAGGGATAGGGGGAGATCCCCATCTGCTGGGCCGTGCCCAGCGCAATGGGCGCCATCAGCACGGCGGTGGCGGTGTTGGAGATAAAGAGCCCGATCAGGGCGCACAGGGCGAACAGGCTGGCCAGCATCACACGAGGACCCATATCCCCCACCGCAGAGATCAGACCACCGACGATGAGATCCACCCCGCCGGTCTTTTGCAACGCCAGGGCGAAGGGCAGCATGCCGACGATCAGGATCAGGGTCGGCCAGTGGATGGACTTGTAGGCGCTCTCCATGTCGATGCAGCGGAACTTGCCCATCAGCAGGCAGGCGATAAGCGCCGCGATGACGTTGGGCACGGGGTCTGTCACCATCAGCACTATCATGACCCCGAGGCAGATCAGGGCATGGATGGCCTGACTGCGGGCCGGCGCCATTTCGTCTACTTCTGCCGGCAACCCCAGCAGCAGGAAATCCCGTACTTTAGCCTGCAACTGGCGAATAAGACTCCAGTTACCCACCACCAGCAGGCTATCCCCCATCTGCAGCGGCTCGTCCACCAGCTTGCCGGTGAGCGCCTCCCCGCCGCGGCGAATGCCCACCACGCTCAGGCCATAGTGGGTACGAAACGCCACCTCGCGGATGCTCTTGCCGAGCAGGCGGGATTCGGGAATGAGCGACACCTCGGCCATGCCCACCTCCCGCGCCTGATCGGAGAAGTACTCCCCGCGCAAGATCATGGGCTCGAGCCGCGCCTCGCTGCAGAACTCACGCACATCCACCTCGGGATCGGACATGTCGATGAGCAGCACGTCTTTGGCCTGGAACTCGGTGACGCCGGAGACGGTCACCATCACCCGCCTGAACTTGCGCCAGCGCTCCAGCCCGATGACGTTGGCGCCGTAACGGGCACGCAGCTGCAGCTCGTCCAGGGTTTGGCCAATCAGGGGAGAGTCTGGGCGGATCGCCAGCCGGCGGGCCCGACCGGCCAGCCGGTAGTCGCGGATGAGGTCGCGCAGGGTGCTGCGCCCCGTCGACTTGCCTTTGCCCTCCTCCCCCTCGCGCACCAGGGAATTGCGCATCAGCAGCATGTAGAGGATCCCTAGCCCCAGGATCAGCACCCCCATGGGAGTGAAGCCGAAGAAGCCGAAACCGTGGATGCCGTGGCGCATCAGTTCGCTGTTGACCACCATGTTGGGGGGGGTCGCCACCAGGGTCATCATGCCGCTGATGAGACCGGCGAAGCCGAGGGGCATCATCAGCCGTCCGGCCGGGATCCCCATCCGGTTCGCCACGCTCAGCACCACGGGGATGAAGATGGCCACCACCCCTGTGCTGCTCATCACGGCCCCCAGGGTCGCCACCGCCACCATCAAGAGCACCAGCATGCGGGTCTCGCTGCTGCCCGCGACTTTGACCAGCGCATCCCCCACCTGATAGGCGATGCCGGTGCGCACCAGCCCCTCCCCCACCACGAACAGGGCGGCGATCAGGATGACGTTGGGATCGCTGAAGCCCGCCAGTGCCTCCGGCAGGGTCAGGGTGCCGCTCAGCACAAACAGGATGACGATCGACAAGGCCACCACGTCCATGCGCACCTTGTTGGTAATAAACAGATAAATGGCGCCCACCAGCATGCAGAGGACCCAGATCAACTCGGAATTCACACTCGCTCCTTTCGTTCATGTCCGCCGGGCGGGGAACCGCGCCAGACGCCATCAGACCACAGCCAGTCCCCCTCCATTTTGTTACATATCAAGAAAGAGGAGCCCACATCATCGCACATTCGGGTTCACTTGCAGCCACTTTGCAGGGCAGAGCAAGCGCATCAGTCCCCTGCCCCCGGCAGCCCGGACGAAAAGTGCTGCGCGCCCTCACCGGCACTCCTAAAATGGGCCCGTTGCGGCGTGATCCGCCCCCTGCCCACCCCTTGCCCTTCGGAGAGAAAATGTCAGTTCACACCCCAACCTACCCGGAATTCACCTTCTTCGGCCGCTTCGTCGCCGACATCCAGTCCGGCCGCAAGACCATCACCATCCGCGACGAGAGCGAAGCCGACTGGCAGCCCGGCCAGCGGCTCGCGCTCTTCACCAATCCGGAGCACCAGCCCTTTGGCGCCATGGAGGTGCTCTCGGTCACGCCCCTGGCCTTCGATGACCTGACCGACGAGCACGCCCGCCAGGAGAACATGACCCTCGCCGAGCTCCAGACCGTCATCCGGGACATCTACCCCGCGCTGCCACCGCTCTATGTGATTGAATTCAAACTGATTGAAGCCTGATTTTGTGAGCTGCCTCAGCTAACGCCGGTTGCGCTCTCGGGCCAGAAGCGCACAATGCCTGTTTTTATATACAGTTAACGGTGCAGCATGAACACAGGACTCGAACCCGCAATCGCCGCCATGGTGGCGGAATTTGTTGCCGCTGGCAGACCCAGGGCGAGCGAGATGAGCTGGCAGGCAAGGCGGGAGGGCTACCTTGCCTCTGCCGTACTGGGCGGTGAGCGGGAAGAGGTGGGCGCCATCGAAGAGTGGCAGGCCGATCACTACGCCATCCGCCGTTACCAACCCGTGGATATGCCGGACCCCGCTTATCCGGTGCTGATCTATTTCCACGGCGGCTGTTTCGTCAGCGGGGATTTCGAGACCCACGATCGCCAGATGCGGATGCTGTGCAACAGTGCCAAGGCCCTGGTGTTTGCCGTGCACACGCGCCTCGCCCCCGAGCATAGCTATCCTGCCGCCCATGACGATGCGCTGGCCGCGACCCTCGCCATCATGGCCGCGCTGCCGCAGTGGCACGGCGATCCCGGGCGGGTCGCACTCGCAGGCGACAGCGCCGGTGGCCACATTGCCCTGATCACCACCTTGCGGCTCAAGGAGGCGGGAGCGGCACTGCCCGCCGCCCAGATCCTGATCTATCCCATGCTGGATGCCGGTGGCGAGAGCCAAAGCTATCGCGACTATGGCGAGGATTACCTCATCACCGCTGACATGCTGCTAAGCGGCTATCATGCCTATCTGGGCGTGCTGCCGACCCGCCATCCCGAGGCCAGCCCACTTCACCATCCAGGTCTTGCCGGTCTGCCACGCACCCACATCCTCACGGCCGAATACGACCCTCTACGCGATGAGGGGGAGGCACTCTATCGGGCCCTGCTCGAAGCCGGTGTCGAGGCCAGCTGCCATCGCCAGCTCGGCGTCATCCACGGCTTCTTCCAGCTGGCGGGGATAAGCCCGGCGGCCCGCTCGGCCATTGGCCAGGTGGTGGCCATCATCCGGGCCCTCTGAGTTGGTCTTGCGCGAGCATTGTGTTAATAGTGTCTCCTTTGAATCGATAAGGAGTCGAAGGTGCTTGAGATAACCAGCCTGCGAGAGGCCATGATGCACGGGGTCGAGCTGTTCCAGCTGCTGCTGGAGATCATCTCCATCGCCTGCGTGGTGATAGGGCTTGGCAAGACCCTTTGGCTGGCGGCGCGGGTGCGGGATCACGCCCCGGGCTTCCCCCGCATCCGGCTCTGCTTCGGCAGCTGGCTCATTCTGGCGCTGGAGTTCCAGCTCGCCGCCGACATACTGGCGACCACGGTGGCGCCGAGCAAGGAGGAGCTGATCCGACTCGCCATCATCGCGGTGATCCGCACCTTCCTGAACTACTTCCTCGGCAAGGAGCTGGAAGCCCAGAGCGAACGCCAGCAGGATCGACTGGCAGAGTCGCCCCCAGCCAGATAAAGATGCTCTCGCAGCGCCGCTCTGGTGCCTTGTCCCCGACAAGCCGAGGCGGCGCCGTGACCCGATCCGCACTTTTGACAACTGGCCGACGCTGGAACCCTTTTCAAGACGTGCCCGCCCCTGCCCCGCGCCGCCGCGACCACCTAGAATGGGGCTTCCCTTTCCCGGCCCGGCCATCCCCATGACCCCTCTCGACAGCGGCGTGATTTACCAGATCTACCCCATGAGTTTTCAAGACAGCGACGGCGATGGCATGGGGGACATCAACGGCATTCGTCGGCGCCTCGGTTATCTGGCCGAGCTCGGCGTCGACATGCTCTGGCTCACCCCAGTCTACCGCTCCCCCAAGTGCGACAACGGCTACGACGTGGCGGATTATCGCGACATCGATCCCGCCTTCGGCACCCTGGCCGAGATGGAGCACCTGATCCAGGAAGCCGGGGCGCGCGGCATCGGCATCATGATGGATATCGTCGCCAACCACACCTCCACCGATCACCTGTGGTTCCAGCGCGCCCTCGCCGGGGATCCCCACTATCAGGCCTTCTATGTGTTTCGCGACCAGGCCTTTGTCGATGCCCATCCGCTCCAGTCCATCTTCGGCGGCGACGCCTGGCAATACCTGCCCGCCCTGGATCTTTACTACCTGCACAACTTCGATCCCGGCCAGGCCGATCTGGACTGGGACAACCCGGCGGTGCGCGACGCCATGGCCGAGGTGATCAACTTCTGGCTGGACAAAGGGATCCGGGGCTTTCGTTTCGATGTGATCGACATGGTGAGCAAGGACTGGTCACGCCTCGCCATGAGCAACGGGCCGCAGCTGCACCGCTATATTCGCGAACTCAATGACGCCAGCTTCGGCGGCAAAGGGATCATCACGGTGGGAGAGACCTGGGGGGCGGATCTCCCCCATATGCGCAGCTACTCCAACCCGGACGGCAGCGAGTTCAGCATGGTGTTCAACTTCGAGCACCTGGGGCTGGGGCCGGACAAGTGGTCATCGCACTTTGAGCTCTTGCGCTTCAAGCAGGCCATGGCTCGCCACCAGCAGGGGTTGCACCGCCAGGGCTGGAACAGCCTGTTTCTCGGCAACCACGACCTGCCGCGCGCCATCTCCCGCTTTGGCAACGACGAGCCACAGTGGCGAGAGCTCAGCGCCAAGCAGTGGGCCATGGTGCTGCACCTGATGCAAGGCACCCCCTTCATCTATCAGGGGGAGGAGCTCGGCATGACCAACCGTCACTGGCAGCCCCATGAGCTGCGGGATGTGGAGGCCATCAACTATCGCACCGGCCAGCAGGAACAGGGGCTCGCCCCCACCGAGCTGACGCGGCGCCTCGATGCCATGGGTCGCGACAACGCCAGAACCCCGATGCAGTGGGATGCCGGCCCTCACGCCGGTTTCAGTACGGCCGAGCCCTGGATAGCGCTCAACGAAAACTACAAGGAGATCAACGCTGCCGAACAGCTGGCCCGCCCCGATTCGCTGTTTCACTGTTATCGCCAGCTGATCGCCCTGCGCAAGGCCCAGCCGGTCATTCGCCACGGCATCTTCGAGCTGCTGGATCCGGACGACCCGCAGCGCATCGGCTACCGGCGCCGCTACCGGGATCCCGCCTGCGGCCAGACTCACGTCCTGTTGCTGCTCGCCAATCTCACTGCAGACACCTTGCCCATGCCCCATTTCGACCAGGCGCCAGGAGCGGACAGACTGCTGATCGGCAACTACCCAGAGGCACCGGACAGTGCCCTGTTTGCCCCTTACCAGACCGCCGTCTGGCTGCTGACCTGAGGGAAAGAGGCGCAAGCGGCTACTGATTATTTATCCCGTTTGATGCCGGCTGTTCCCCCCCCTTATGATGTTCATGACCTATCCATGGCTGGCACTCCATCGCCGGCCTCTACACTGGCATAGCAAGTGGGCAACTCATGATCACCACAGACGGTAATAACGCGGTCGCCTCAGTGGCCTACCGCACCAGCGAAGTCATCGCCATCTACCCCATCACCCCCAGCTCCAGCATGGCGGAGCAGGCGTCGGCCTGGTCGAGCGATCGGGGCCTGAACCTGTGGGGCGACGTGCCCAGGGTGGTCGAGATGCAGTCGGAGGGTGGGGCCATCGCCACCGTCCACGGCGCCTTGCAGACCGGCGCGCTGGCGACTTCCTTTACCTCGTCCCAGGGCCTGCTGCTGATGATCCCCAACCTCTACAAGTTGGCGGGTCAGCTCATTCCCTTCGTACTCCACGTGGCGGCGCGCACCGTCGCGACCCATGCCTTGTCCATCTTCGGCGATCACTCGGACGTGATGGCGGTGCGCCAGACCGGCTGCGCCATGCTCTGCGCCAGCAACGTGCAGGAGGCGCAGGACTTCGCCCTGATCTCTCAGGTCGCCAGCCTCAACAGCCGGCTGCCCTTTATCCACTTCTTCGACGGTTTCCGTACCTCCCACGAGATCACCAAGATAGTGCCGCTGGCGGACGACACCCTGCGTGCCCTGCTGCCGGAGGCGGCCATCCGTGCCCACCGGGATCGCGCCCTGAGCCCGGATCACCCCGTCGTGCGCGGCACCGCTGCCAACCCGGACACCTATTTCCAGTGCCGGGAGGCCACCAACCCCTGGTATGACGACGCTTACCGTCACGTGAGCGAGGCGATGCAAGCCTTCGGCGAGCAGACCGGCCGCCACTACCAGCCGTTCGAATACGTCGGTCACCCGGAGGCCGAGCGGGTGCTGGTGCTGATGGGTTCCGCCATCGGCACCTGTGAGGAGGTGATCGCGCGGCTGATCGAGCAAGGGGAGAAGGTGGGACTGGTGAAGGTGCGCCTCTATCGCCCCTTCAGGGCAGAGCATCTGCTGGCGGTCATTCCCGAGAGTGCCCGCAAGATTGCGGTGCTGGATCGCACCAAGGAGCCGGGCGCCCAGGCCGAGCCGCTTTATCTGGACGTGATGAGCGCGCTGGCCGAGGCGGTCAGTCGGGGCGAGCGTGCCAGCCTGCCGCGGGTCATCGGCGGTCGCTACGGCCTCTCCTCCAAGGAGTTCAATCCGGCCTGCGTGCAGGCCATCTTCGACGAGCTGATGCTGGACAACCCAAGGCCGCGCTTCACCGTCGGCATCTTCGACGACGTCACCGGCCTCTCCCTGCCGCTGCCGACGTTGGATTATCCGAGCCAGAGCAAGCTGGAGGCGCTCTTCTACGGCCTTGGCAGCGACGGCACCGTCTCGGCGGCCAAGAACAGCATCAAGATCCTCGGCAACCACACCCCGCTCTATCCCCAGGGCTATTTCGTCTACGACTCCAAGAAGGCGGGCGGCCTCACCGTCTCCCACCTGAGGGTGAATGAACGGCCGGTGCAATCGGCCTACCTGGTGGACGAGGCGGACTTCATCGGCTGCCACCAGTGGCAGTTCATCGACCTGTACCAGATGGCGGAGCGGCTCAAGCCGGAGGGGATCTTCCTGCTCAACAGCCCCTACGACGCCGATCAGATCTGGCAGCGGCTGCCCCAGGAGGTGCAACAGGTGCTGCGGGAGAAGCGAGCCCACCTCTACACCATCAACGCCGCCAAGATTGCCCGGGAGTGCCAGCTCGGCAGCCGCATCAATACCGTGATGCAGATGGCCTTCTTTCAGCTGACCGCCATCATCCCGCCAGCAGAGGCCACCGAGTTGCTCAAGCAGGCCATCGCATCGAGCTATGGCAACAAGAGCAGCGATCTGGTCGAGCGTAACTGGCAGGCCCTGGCCGCCACCTGCGAGGCACTGATCCCGGTGCCGCTGCAGGTGCTTGATCAGTCCAGCCACCAACGCCCCCCCGTGGTGTCGGCCAAGGCCCCCGACTTCGTCCAGACCGTCACCGCCGCCATGCTGGCGGGGCTCGGCGACAGCCTGCCGGTCTCCGCCTTCCCGCCGGATGGCACCTGGCCGGTGGGCACCACCCGCTGGGAGAAGCGCAACATCGCCAAGGAGGTGCCGATCTGGCAGGCGGATCTCTGCACCCAGTGCAACTACTGCGTGGCGGCCTGCCCCCACTCGGCCATCCGCGCCAAGGTGGTGGACAAGGACGCGCTCGAGGGTGCCCCCGCGACCCTGGACGCCCTCGACGTGAAGGCCCGCGACATGCGCGGCCAGCAATACGTGCTGCAGGTGGCGCCTGAGGATTGCACCGGCTGCAACCTCTGCGTCGAGGTGTGCCCGGCCAAGGATCGCACCGATCCGAGCCGCAAGGCGATCAACATGGCGTCCAGGCTCGACCACCTCGATGCCCAGAAGGCGAACTACGACTTCTTCCTGGACCTGCCTGAGCGCACCGCGGAGCAGCTGGAGCGCATCGACATCCGCACCTCCCAGCTCATCTCGCCGCTGTTCGAATACTCAGGCGCCTGCTCCGGCTGTGGCGAGACCCCCTACATCAAGCTGCTGACCCAGCTCTACGGGGACAGGCTGCTGATTGCCAACGCCACCGGCTGCTCCTCCATCTATGGCGGCAACCTGCCCACCACCCCCTACACCACCAACGCCGAGGGGCGTGGCCCGGCCTGGGCGAACTCCTTGTTCGAAGACAACGCCGAATTTGGCTTGGGCTTCAGGCTCACCGTCGATCAGCATCGCGATCGGGTACGCCGCCTGCTGACCGGTCTGGGTGACACTGTTCCGGCCGAGCTGCAACAGGGGCTGCAAGACGCCAGCCTGCCGGTCTCGGAGCAGCGCGCCCACATTGAGCAGCTGCGCAGCCTGCTGCAGGGTCGCACCGAGCCTGGCGCGGCTGAGTTGGCGAAGGACGCGGATCACCTGGTGGACAAGTCGGTCTGGCTCATCGGCGGCGATGGCTGGGCCTATGACATCGGCTTCGGCGGGCTCGACCACGTGCTGAGTCTCGGGGAGAACATCAACGTGCTGGTGCTCGACACCCAGTGCTACTCCAACACCGGCGGCCAGCAGTCCAAGGCGACGCCGCTCGGCGCCATCACCAAGTTTGGCGAGCAGGGCAAACGCAAGGGGCGCAAGGATCTCGGTGCCAGCGTCATGATGTATGGCCACGTCTATGTGGCGCAGATCTCCCTCGGCGCCCAGATGAACCAGACGGTGAAGGCCATTCAGGAGGCGGAAGCCTATCCGGGGCCGTCGCTGATCATCGCCTACAGCCCCTGCGAGGAGCACGGCTACGATCTGGCCCAGAGCCACGAACAGATGAAGCAGCTGACCGCCACCGGCTTCTGGCCGCTCTACCGCTACGACCCCCGTCGCAGCGAGGAGGGCAAGGCGCCGCTGGCGCTGGATTCCCGGGCGCCGACGGCTTCTCTCGCCGAGACTCTGCAGCAGGAGCCCCGCTTCAAGCGCCTCGAGCGCCAGCTGCCGGAGATCGCCACCCAGCTCTACCGGGAGGCGGAGCTGGATGCGAACCGCCGCTTCGCCTGGCTGAGCCAGCTCGCCGGCAAGGAGGCGCCAGCCCAGGAGTAAACGGCTGACGGCCGATCACAGCTAATAAAAAGAGGGCTCCCCATGGGGAGCCCTCTTGCTATGCGCGATACAGCCATCAGGCGGGCATGCTGGCCAGCTCGTGGCGCTTCAGGGCCAGCAGGGTGATGAGCAAGGCGGCGCTGGCAATCAACGCCATGCCGACGTAGGTGGCGCCGAAACCAGGTGCCAGCTCGGCCGGGCTCAGGCTCGCCAGATCCCGGCTGCTACCCGCCGGCAGGGCGGAGTGGAACAGCATGGCGCAGATGGCGACCCCGACCGCGCCCCCCAGCTCACGGCCGAAGTTGAACAGGGACATGCCGATGCCGCGATCCTCCCGTGGCAGGGCATTTTGCACCACCACGGAGAGCGCCGGCAGCACCAGTCCGAGGCCCAGACCGGCGAGCCCCAGCCCCAGATTGGCCCAGAGATCGAAATGAATTTGCCACAGTGCCAGCGCCGCCAGGGCAAAGCCCGTCACCACGAAGCGCCGGTAGTGACCGGTGCGGCCGATCAGCTTGCCGCCGATGAAGGCACCCGCCGTGATGCAGACCATGAAGATCACCATGTAAAGCCCGCTCTCGCTGGCCCCCATCCCCTTCTGCCACTGCATCTGCAACGGCAGATAGACCAGCACGGCGAACATCAGCAGCTGGGAGGCCAGCGCCAGCAGCACGCTCACCAGATAGCCGGGCAGCCGCACCAGATGGGCCGGCAAGATGGGATCCTGGGCGCGCCGCTCCACCAGGATCAGCAGCAACAGGGCCGCCGCCAGCCCCGCTGCCAGCCAGAGGGCGGACAGCGTGGTGTCCGGCGAGAGCAGCAGCAAGGTGAGGGTGGTGACGGTAATGAGCAGCCCTGCCCCCTTCCAGTCGAAGCGGCTGTGGCGACGCACATTGAGGTGGCCGAGGTTACGATTCACCAGCCAGAGCGCGAGCGCCCCGAGCGGCAGGTTGATCCAGAAGATCCAGCGCCAGCTCAGTTGCTCGCTGAAGTAGCCGCCGAGCAGGGGCCCGGCGATGCTGGAGACCGCATACACCGCCGAGATGTAGCCCTGATACTTGCCCACCTCCCGCGGCGGTATGCTGTCGGCGATCACGGTGAAGGCCAGGGCGATAAGCCCCCCGCCCCCCAGCCCTTGCAGCACCCGGGCCCCTAGCAGGGTCGGCAGATCCTGGGCGAGGGCGCAGGCCACGGATCCCGCCAGAAAGAAGCCGATACCGATATTGAGCATCCGCACCCGGCCAAAGAGATCGCTCAGCTTGCCGTAGACCGGCAGGGCGGCGGTGGCGGCCAGCAGGTAGGCGGTCACCACCCAGGTGAGGGCGGCCCCGGCGTTCAGCTCGGCGCCAATGATGGGCAAGGGGGTGGTGACAATGCTCTTTTCCAGCGATCCCAGGGCGATCACCAGGGCCACGCTTGCGAAGATGGTTTTGGGGGACATAGAGGGATCTCGCTACTATAAAATGCCAGGAACCGGGCGACAGGGCTCATTATTGTCTCATAGATCACCCGGCAATGGCGAAAACCACTGCCCCTGCCGACAAGCATGAGCCCGGTCGCGGCATCCGGCCGGCGGATCTGATACTGTGAGCCTTTAGCCAAGAGGAAGCAGTCCCATGACCGAGCAGTCCCGCTTTGAGCAATACGACGCCCTGATCTTCGATATGGATGGCACCCTGGTGGACTCCATGCCCCTGCATCTGGATGCCTGGGAGCTGACCAGTGCCGAGTTCGGCCTGCCGTTCGATCGGGCGCAACTCAATGAATATGGCGGCATTCCCACCCGCAAGATCGTCGCCATCCTGGCCGAGCAGCACGGGCTGAGTATCGACATCGAGGCCTTCGCCCGCCGCAAGATAGCGCTCTACATGGAGCAGATCGACAAGGCCGGCGTCTTCCCCCAGATGTGGGAGCTGGTCAGGCAGCACCACGGCAAGGTCCCCATGGGCATAGGCACCGGCTCACCGCGCAATCAGGCCGAGCGTATCTTGCGAAGTACCGGTCTCGATGCCTATATCTCGGTGCTGGTGAGCGCCGACGACGTGACCAACCACAAGCCCCATCCCGATACCTTCCTGCGAGTGGCCGAACGGCTCGGCGCCAATCCGGCCAACTGCCTGGTGTTCGAAGACACCCGGATCGGCATCCAGGCGGGCAAGGCCGCCGGCATGGCAACTGTGCTCGCCACCGAGGGCGAACTGCAGCTGGTGTAAACAGGAGATAGCGCAATAGGGTACGCGAATAGGCACGCGGCCCCATGCCGGCCGCCCATGTCGTCATGATATGAAGTCTGGTGGAGACCAGTGGAGGGGGAAATAGATGAACCGGCTTTCCGTGCCCGACCTCCCTATGAGGTCTGCGGCAACAGAAAGCCGGTGACTCAAACCTTCAGCCTGGCTTAGAAGTTGTATTTGATGCCGAGGCGGTAACGCATTTCCATCTCGTCGTTGTCGTGTTCGCTGTTATAACGCGGCACATAGCCAATTTCCGTGTAGGGCACCCACTGCTTGTTGATGGGCACGGCGACGACGACGTTATACAGCCAATTGCTGTGATCGCCCTTGTAGTCCTCGTAATTGGTAAACTTGTATTCGTAGTCCCCGGTGATGGTGAAGCCCTCTCCCTTATAACCGAGCTCCCAGTTGAGCTGGTTGTAATTCTTGTCGGCGGCGGTCGGCTTCTCATCCTTCTGGATACCACCACGCCAGCGCAGGGTGGTGAACCAGTTGTCGGTGATGGTGTAGAACGACTTCACCTGGACGCGATAGCCGATATAGGAATCCCCCACATCCAGGTTGATGGCCGGCGCCAGCGCCAGCTTGTCGGTTAGCTGAAACTTCTTGCCCACTTCCCACTCGCTGCCGCTGCCGCTCCAGTTGCCATTACCGTCCTTGAAGCCGTCCGCCTGTACGTCTGAGCCCTCCGCCATCTTGCCCTCGACGCTGAAGAACAGGCCATCCTCCGTGGCATGGGAGAGCTTGAGGCGATTGGCCTGGGTCTCGCTATCGGCCTTGTATTCATGGCGATAATCCAGGGTCAGGGCCTGTGCGCCCGCGGAGGCCAATGTCAGTGCGACCACACTCAGTTTTACAGCAAGTTTCATTATTTACTCCAACTGTTCTGTGTAAAAAATGTATATGGATGCCCCTCCTGCCGGAAATGTCAGGAAGAAGGGGAAATATAAAATGGGTTATTTAATTAGCGGGGAATGGCTATCAGCAATATTCCAGTCCGACATAGGATCGCGGGGCTATCGCCTTTTCAAATTCATCGACGGACAGGAATGCATGCAACTCAGGCTGGCGAATATAAGCTTCGCTGAAAGAGATGGCCTCTTTCTTGGCCCGCATGATGATGTCATATACGGCCTCATGAGCTTTCGCCTTCCCCAATCCTTTTTTCGACAGCACCATCATCACATTCTCGGCGCTGATCATGCCCTGGGTAATATCGAGGTTGCGCTGCATGGCCGCACGGTCAATAAAGAGATCCTGCAACAGCGCCTCCGTCTTCAGCATGATTTCATGGGTGAGCAGATTCGCCTCCCGCAGTGAATTGTCGATGATCAGGTTGCTGCAGCCATCGGCTTCGAAGGGGCGAACGGCCATGTTCAGCATGGTGCTGGGCAGGTTGAACAGGATGCGCGCGTTGCCGATGATACCGTAGCAGAGGGCCGGGTTGATCTTCTGAGGCATGGTGCTACTCCCTATCTGACCCTCGGAGAAGCCCTCGCTCATCTCCGAATATTCCTCGGATGAGCTGATGTAGACCTCCTCGGCAATCTTGGCGCAGCTCTGGGCAATCAGGGTCAAGTTGTTGACGTACTGGCACATATGCACCCGGATCGAGCGGCTGGGGATCTTCATCTCCCCCATCTCCAGCAGCTCGGCAATCCGCGCCTGCATGCTGGGCCCCACCTCTGGCAGGGTATGGAAGCCCCCCACGGCGCCCCCCATCATGACCTGGAAGATGCCTGGCGCCGAGCCGACCAGAATATCCTTGCACCTCAGCAGTTCGTCTTCCCACACGGCGAACTTGGTATTCAGCAAGATGGGCAGCGCATGCCTGGAATGGGTCCTCGCCGCGATGACGACATCTTTATTCCGCCGTTTCAGTTCACCTATATTGACCACCATCTTGTCGATGAGGGTAATAAACTCCTGATTGAATTGCTTGCAGAGGTACAGCTCGGCCGTCTGCTGAATATTCTGGGTGGTGATGCCGTAGTGAATATATTTGGCGGCCTCATCACCCACTATGCGCCCCAATTCATTGAGGACAGGCACCAGCGGGTGTTTGGTCTTGATATAGCCCTGGATGATATTGTCCCGATCGAGCAGCCCGATATCACAGTGCTGAATGATCACCTCCCCCGCTGCCTTTGGGATGATGCCGAGCTCAATCTGTACCTTCGCCAGAATGGCCTCTATGTCCAGCCAGGTCTGATAAATATGAGTGTCTTCGTAGATATTCTCGAACCCGTTGCGGTTCAGGGTATAGCTCGTCGGATCGTAGCATGTGGTCATTTTATGGCACCATTAAGAGAAAATAAGCTGGGTGTAGAACAGGGTGGAGAAGATACCGACGATGCAAGGGATCAACGCCCGCTTCAGCACCTCGAACGGGCTGACATTGGCCGCCACTGCCACCGCAATCACCACGGCCGCAACGGGGGACAGGGAGCGGCCAAAACCGGCGGCGTGTTGCATGGGCACCAGCATGAGCACCGATTTCACACCGGCCGCGGCCGACAGCTCGGAACCCAGGTTGGAGAAGCTGACGAAGGCGGCACTGCCTGACCCGGTCAACATGGCGGTAAAGGCGATGATCAGCATGCCGAACAGGGTGATCAGCAGATAGTGGACATCACCCGCCAGGATCATCGACTTCATCGCGTTGACGGCACCGATGGCATCCAGCCCCAGCGTGAACATGGTGGCGGCCACGATCAGGACGACCACGGTGCTGAACGCCCCCGCCATGCCTTTGAAGAACTCGAAGGAGTGATCGAGCGCCAGTTGCAGACTCTTCACCCTGAAGGCATCGATCACCACGATCATGATCAAGGAGGCAAACATGGCGATGGGCGCGTTGATCTTGACGCTGGCGATGCCAATGTCGGAGAAGATGAGCAGCAGCGCCAGGGGGAGGAAGGGCAGCATGGCATAGAGTCGCGAGTAAGGGGCGCCCTGTCGATCGTCCTGCTCACCGGCGACCTTGACCTCGGTCTGCGGACGCTTGTGGCCATCACGCTTGTCAAACCACTTCTGCACGAAGAAATGGGTAACCGCCACCGTCAGGGTGACCGGTATGGCCACCAGGATCTCGGTGCTGGCAAAGTATTCGGTGATCGACATATCCAGCAGCTCGGCCGCGACGTTGGAGTTGCCAGAGCCCGGGCCCAGATCGAGAGAACCGCAGGTACCGATCACCACGGCGGCCGAGAGCGGGCTGACCCCGGCTTGCAGCAGGATCGGGTAGAAAGAGATGAGCAGCAGCATGGCCAGCCCGGCCGGGCTCGGGATCACCAGGTTCAGGGTCTGCCCTATGATGAACGCCAGGGCCAGGATGAGATAAGGCTTGTTGATGAGCTGCAGTGGCTTGGCACAGGCCTTGACCAGACTGTCGGCGGCACCAATCTTGCTCATGTAGGAGGCGAATCCGGCCGAGGTCATGGCGATCATGCCGATGGTCGCGGTGCGCTCCGACATGATGGCGCTGAAGGCCCCGAACAGGTCGAAGAAGGTGGATCCCGTCGAACTGAATTTATATTGTGCCCCCATAAAGTCGGCAATGCCGCCCTGGGTGAATACGACGCCCACGGTCAGCATCAGCAGGCCGGAAATCGTCAAGGTGGTATGAGTCTGATAGTTCTTTATGATCATATACATCGTTATAAAAACGATGGGCACAGCCATATAAGCAATCATGGACAGCTCTCTCATTTAACAGAATAAATCATGGTGAAGGCAGCAATCACAACCCAACCGACAGGATTTAATTAATGCCTTGTTTGTATTGCCTTGGAGATAGATTGAAATAACGCTTGAATTGATTCGAAAATTCGTATTGCGATGAATATCCCAGTTCGTTGGAGATCTCGGATATCCGCAGATTGGTCGTTCTCAGCAGGGTGCAGGCTTTATCCAACCGACACCTTACGATATATTTCATCAGCGACAGTCCGGTCTGCTCCTTGAACTCCTTGCGAAATACCTCATAGTTCAGCCCCAGCTCATCACAATATAGTTTTAAATCTATGCGCTGATGACAGAGTTCATCCAGTGCCAGCTTGACCTGATTGACCATGTTGTTTTCATGGTGCTCAGGATGATTCATCGAGCCATTAAAGAGGGCGCCGAGCAACTCGATGAACTTGATATACACGCTGGGCATATCCAGCTCGCTGGCGTTCTTCACAAACTCCATGAAACTGGAGAAGTGATCGATGGCCTCCAGCGGGCTGGCCGTTTGAAAGACGACGGCGCCGTGCTCAGGGATCAGGAATGAAGCCAGGTGTTCATACAGAGCCCGGTCGCAATCCAGATAGACTTCTTTCCAGGCGGGCAGGCTCTCGCAATGGCTGGAATGGCGCTGGCCGGGTCTGCGCAAGAAGACGCTGCCCTTGCCAAGGGAATATTGCTGGCCTTGCTCATCGATATAATTTCCCCTGCCATCCAGCACCAGTACCAATGAAAAATAAGGGAAGCTGACATTGACAAGCGCCTTCGATTTTCCGTTCCGGTTTATATATCCACAGCCAATCCAGCTATCGCTCGACCCCAGCGTCTTGGAATAGTTGACCGAAGGCACAGACTGGTTTCCAACAGGCTCTATAAATGGCACCAGAATCTGATATTTGTGTTGGTTTTCCATATATTGACTCTAGAGTGTTATTTCGTGAGTCCGATTCACTTCATAAACAGCTGAATTACATCGACTGCATATCAGTATGCTTTACATACTATGTCGCCCAAAACTACAATAACATGTCAATTCTGGATTTAAAGATATGTTTATTGGGATGGGTCAAGGGCTGGATCACATATTTGACAAGCCGTTTGGAAAGCGGACCTGAACTACTCTGTATAATGAATGGGTGATCCAAGCCGATATATTACGTTCACAAGGCCGCAAACTTATTAGTGTCTTCCGTATTATTTCAAGGCGATAGAATAAGCCGCTCGCCCATGAATAGTATCCGCTGGAGACCACTCGGACGCATCTGACAACAAATATTCCACGCCATGACGCGAAATAACCCCATATGCCGCTCTCTGCGCCCATGAGCGCGCAGGCACGTGAACGGATCCATCCGAAAAGGTGGGGCAGAGACGATGCCGGCCTGTGCCAGCACCATAAAAAACGCCCCATGCGGGGCGTTTTTAGCGTTCTGGGCCATCACATGGCGTTGGTGGATTCGAAGATCTTGTCCGCCGAGGCCTCGACGAAGCCCGGGTAGAGCACGCCGTCGGCCTGGGGATAGCGCCGGGCAAATTCGTAGAAGCAGCTCGGGATGGCGCGCACGCCATCGCTGAAGGGCACGTCCGCCTTGTCGGCCATGGTGGAGGACTGCTCCAGCATAACCTGAGGATCCCCCTTCACCTCGCCGCCCACGGTATTGAGCACAAAGCCCGCCGCCTTCAGGGCTGAGTTGACCTCTTCTATGGTCTCAAAATCGGCCAGCCGGTTGATGTTGACCGTGAAGTGGTTGGCGCGATAGCCCCAGGCCGCCATCCAGGCCGCATACTCGCTCTCGGCCAGCAGGGTCTGGTAATCGCTCCAGGAGACCTGCCAGGGGGCGCCCGTATAGAGGAAGGCCGGGGTATCGGTCAGGTGATCGGGCACCTGATCCACCAGCTTGTGAATGATGGCCTGAGCCGTCTCGGAGAGCTCTTCCACCTTCAGCTCGCTGATGAACACCTTGGGGGCGTCTGGATCGGCGTGTTCGAAGTGCTTGGCGTAGAGCTTCTTGGCCTTGAACACATACTCGCCCTTCTCCTCGTACCCCAGGGCACGGAAGTGGGTAGCCAGTTTCTCCAGCCCCAGCTTGGGCAGGTTGTAGGTACGAAACGCCACGTGATCGTTGATGATGGGGGCGCCGCCCCCCAGCAGCTGATGAACCTGATGGGCGCTCGGGGTGACCTGAATGTAGTTGTCCCACAGATGGCCAAACAGGGTCTCGATATCCTTTTGCATCTCTCTTTCCTTTGATTGCGGGTACAGACAAGGGCACCTCTGAGTGCCCCTCTTTATTTTCTTGTTATCAGAAGGTCAGGCCGGGGGACAACTGATCCGGCATGGCGGCTTTGCTGTCCTCGACGGAGGCGACCGGGCAATGGGTACAGTAGTCGGCCAGCACCTGCCTGTTCATATCGGCCTCTTTCCTAGAACGTCAGGCCAGGCGACAGCTGATCCGGCATGGCGGCTTTGCTGTCTTCCACCGAGGCGACCGGGTACGCACAGTAGTCTGCGGCGTAGTAGGCGCTCGCCCTGTGGTTGCCGGAGGCACCGATGCCGCCGAAGGGCGCGGCACTGGAGGCGCCTGTGATGGGCTTGTTCCAGTTGACTATGCCGGCACGGATGCGCTTGAAGAAGTGCTGCCAGTCTGCCTCGTTGTCGCCGAGCAGGCCGGCCGACAGGCCGAAGCTGGTGGCGTTGCCCTGATCGATGGCGGCATCGAAGTCGTCGTAACGGATGAGTTGCAGCAGCGGGCCGAAGTACTCTTCATCCGGCAGTGCGCTCACCGCGGTCACGTCTATGATGCCGGGGGAGACGAAACCGGTGCCCGCTTCAAGATGCTTGAGCACCAGCAGGCTCTCGCCACCGAGGCGCTGCAGCTTGGCCTGCGCCTCCACCATGCCGAGCGCCGCTCGCTCGCTGATCATGGCGCCCATGAAGGGTTGATCGGCGGCGTCATAGAGGCCAACCTTGATCTGACCGACCACGTCCACCAGCCGCTTGACCAGGGCATCGCCCCTGGTGCCGCGCTCGACAAACAGGCGGCGCGAGCAGGTGCAGCGCTGACCCGAGGTGATGAAGGCGGACTGGACTATGGCGTGGACGGCGCCGTCCACATCGCTCACGTCTTTGACGATCAGCGGGTTGTTTCCCCCCATCTCCAGCGCCAGGATCTTGCCCGGCTGACCGGCAAACTGCTGGTGCAGGAAGTGGCCGGTGCGCGACGATCCGGTGAAGAAGAGGCCGTCGATGTCCGGATTGCCGGCCAGCGCCTTGCCGGTCTCCACTTCGCCCTGCACCAGGTTCAGCACGCCCTTGGGCAGCCCAGCCTCCTGCCAGATCTTCAGCATGGCCTCGGCCACCATGGGGGTCAGCTCGGAGGGCTTGAACACCACCGCATTGCCGGCGATGAGCGCCGGCACTATGTGACCGTTGGGCAGGTGACCCGGGAAGTTGTAGGGGCCGAACACCGCGACCACGCCGTGAGGCTTGTGGCGCACGAACGCCTTGGCACCCGGCATAGGATTCTCAACGGTGCCGGTGCGCTCGTCATGGGCGCGGATGGAGATGGCGATCTTGCCCTGCATGGCGGCGACCTCGGTGCGGGTCTCCCACAGCGGTTTGCCGGTTTCACGGGCGATGGTCAGGGCCAGCGCCTCCTTGTGCTCGCCGAGCAAGTCGGCGTATCGGCGCACTATGGCCAGACGATCCTCGAGGGCCAGATCGGACCAATGGTAGAAGGCATGGCGAGCGGCACTGACGGCGGCATCGACCTGGGCGGCGCTGGCTGCCCCCCCTTGCCAGATCACTTCATTCTTGGCCGGATCCTTTGACTCGAACGGCTTGCCTTCACCGGCCAGCCACTGCCCATCGATAAGTTGCACTAAAGACATATTCACTCCCTGTGGTTCACAGGCAGCCGTGGCTGCCTGCTTCAGATGTTATGGCCTCGCCGAGCCGTCACTCCAGATCGACGACCCGCACCATGTCGCCATTCTCCACCTTGAGGGCGGTCGCCATCTTGGGCGGAATGATGGCTTCGCGCTTGTCCAGATCGACCCGGATGTTACCGTAACAGGCGCGGTACTGATCGAAACGGGTATTGCACAGCAGATAGGTATGACCGCCAATGGGCTCACCGACCAGCACCCGCAGCTTCTGGCTGCGGCGCACACTGCGAATGTGTTTCACGTCGCACTCGACGGTGGGGCCCGCATCGAAGATGTCGACGTAGCCGCGGTTCACGAAACCCTCGTCCTGCAGCATCTTGATGGCCGGGCGGGTCTTCTCGTGGGTCTGGCCGATGACGGCCCGCGCCTCGTTGCTCAGCAGGTTGACGTAGATCGGGTACTTGGGCATCAGCTCGGCGATGAAGCGCTTCTTGCCGATACCGGTGAGATAGTCGACGGTGGGAAAGTCCATCGAGAAGAAATGCGTCTGCAGCCACTCATAGAAGGGGCTGTGACCGTCGCCATCGGAGACGCCGCGCATCTCGGCAAAGACGGTTTCATCGAATAATTCCGGGTGCTCGGCCATAAACAGGAAACGGTGCTTGGAGAGCAGTCGGCCATTGAGCCCCTCGCGGGCGCATTCACGCAGGAACAGGGTGCACAGCTCGGAGTTGCCGGTGTAGTCGTTCGACAGGGTGAGCGTCTCGACCACGTTGTAGATGCCGAGCTTGGGGGACGAGTGCACCACCTTGCCGATGTGATAGTTGTAGAACGGCTGGGACAGGCCGACGGCCGCATCGATGGCACAGGTGCCGACCATTTCGCCGGTCTCCAGATCCTCGGCCACGAAGAAATAGAGGCAGTCTCCCTTGCCGGCAGGCTTGTCCAGGAAGGTCTGGGTCGAGGCATCGATCTTGCGTTGCAGCAGCTCGTCGTTGACGGGCAATGAAGTCATGCCGGTGCCGGATTCGATGGCACAGGTTTTGAGACCGGCGAAGTCGCGCTGCTCGATAGGACGGATAACCAACATAAATGACAACTCCCTTTCATTGACGACAGGTGGGGTCCCGGCTCCTGCCGGGAGGGCTCCCCACCTCAATTCCTGATCAGGCGTTGATAACCTGAGCGACCGCTTTCTCGAACCGGGCCAGACCTTCCTTGATGTCCGCTTCCGGGATAACCAGTGAGGGTGCGAAGCGCACCACGTTAGTGCCCGCTACCAGCGCCATCAGCCCCTGGTCGATGGAGGCCAGCAGGAAGTCACGGGAGCGGCCCTTGAAATCATCGTTGAGCACGGCTCCCAGCAGCAGCCCCTGACCACGCACTTCGCTGAAGCAGTGGTACTTGGCGTTGATGGCCTCAATGCCGTCACGGAACAGCTGCTCGCGCTGCTTGATGCCGTTGAGCACTTCGGGGGTGTTGACCACATCCAGCACGGCTTCCGCCACGGCGCACGCCAACGGGTTGCCGCCGTAGGTGGAGCCGTGAGTGCCCACTTTCAGATGAGCCGCGATCTCGCTGGTGGTCAGCATGGCGCCGATGGGGAAGCCGCCGCCGAGCGCCTTGGCGCTGGTGAGGATGTCCGGGGTAACGCCCAGACCCATGTAGGCGTACAGATCGCCGGTACGACCGACGCCGGATTGCACTTCGTCATAGATCAGCAGGGCATTGTGCTTGGTGCACAGCTCGCGCACCCCCTTGGCAAACTCGTCGGTGGGACGAATGATGCCACCCTCCCCCTGCAGCGGCTCCATCACCACGGCACAGGTGTTATCGGAGATGGCGGCAGCCAGCTCGGCCAGATTGTTGTAGGTGACATGGGTGATGTCGGCAGGTTTCGGGCCGAAGCCGTCCGAGTAGGCAGCCTGGCCGCCGACGCTGACGGTGAAGAAGGTACGACCGTGGAAGCCCTGATGGAAGGCGATGATCTGGGTCTTGTGGGCACCGAACTTGTCGATGGCGTAGCGACGGGCCAGCTTGAGGGCGGCCTCGTTCGCTTCGGCACCGGAGTTGCAGAAATAGATCTTCTCGGCGAAGGTGGCGTCGACCAGCTTCTTGGCCAGGCGCAGGGCCGGCTCGTTGGTCATCACGTTGGAGAGGTGCCACAGCTTCTCACCCTGGGTTTTCAGGGCCTCGACCAGCTTGGGATGGCAATGACCGAGGCCATTGACCGCGATCCCGCCCGCGAAGTCGACATACTCGCGGCCTTCCTGATCCCAGACACGTGATCCCTCGCCGCGCACCGGAATGATCTTGGCGGGCGCATAGTTGGGAACCATCACTTCATCAAACACTTCACGTGTCACTGCCAACAACTCTGACATATCGCTCTCCTGCTAGCTGGCGACAGAATAATCCACCGCTTAAAAGTTAAATCCATGTAAACACATCGGCATTGTCACAGAAAAAAAGCTAAAAGTCTGCAACAAGTCGAGTTACAGGGAACAATGTTCGATTGCCTGTGAGATTTTAGGCAGCCACATTGCATAACGGCTCAGGGGGGGTTGGCAAGAGATAATTTGGGCAGGAAGAGGGGTGAATAAAGTGTCAGAGAAAATATTTTTGGCCTCATTCCTATTCTGGGATGGGCATCACGATTTTTTCAGGAGGCGGCTAAAAAATTGTCCAGCAACTGGTGGCCCTGCTCGCTCAGAATACTCTCCGGATGGAACTGAACACCTTCCAGCGCCAGTGTTTTATGCCGCAATCCCATGATCTCGTCGACGCTGCCATCGGTGTGCTCGCTCCAGGCGGTCACCTCGAAACAGTCGGGCAGGCTCTCGCGCTCCACCACCAGCGAATGGTAGCGGGTGACCCGCAGCGGATCCTTCAATCCCTTGAACACACCTTCTCCCCTATGGCGAATGAGGGACGTCTTGCCATGCATCACCCGGCGGGCACGGACCACACGGGCGCCAAACGCCTGGGCCAGGGATTGATGGCCGAGGCAGACGCCGAGGATGGGGATCTGGCCCGCGAACTGGCGGATGGCGGCAAGAGAGATGCCCGCCTCGTTCGGAGTGCAGGGACCGGGGGAGATCACCAGATAGCGGGGGGCGAGCCGGATGATGTCATCCAGGCTCAGCTCGTCGTTGCGCTTCACTACCACCTCCTGTCCCAGGGCGCCAAAATATTGCACCAGATTCCAGGTAAAGGAGTCGTAGTTATCGATCAACAACAGCATGGGATAACCGAAGGCAGAGGATCAACGATCCAGATAGCGGCCCTGTTCCATTTCACGCTCGCGCTGGCATTCGGCCAGATAGATGGCGGCGGCGATGGCCGGGGTCTTGTGGTATTTGTCGATGGCGTTGGAGACCATCAGTTGCAGGGTGTTGAGGTTCTTGGCCTTGCGAAACTTGCGCAGCCAGTGACCCTTGTCACCCAGTTCTTCAATCACGGAATTTGATTCGACAGACATGCTTTCTCTTGGGGCAAATACCCGCGTTTGACATTGGAAGAAGGAATCGCGAATAAGGGTCGGGTAAAACAAAGAAAGCCAGGCAGATACCCAGCTCTCTCCTACTACACCTTCCCAGTATGTCAGGCTCGAGGAACGAAGCCGACTACATCATATACGCTGGTCAGGGTTTTTTCAGCCCTTTCCCGCGCCTTTTGTGCTCCAGCCGCCAAAATTGCCTGCAGATGAGTCTCATCCTGACGCAGCGCGTGGAAGCGGGCCTGGATGGGCTCCAGCAGGGCGACCACGGCCTCGGCGGTTTCGGTCTTGAGGTGGCCGTACATCTTGCCTTCGAAGTGCTGTTCGAGCTCGGGGATGGAGCGACCCGTCACCCCGGACATCAGGGTCAGCAGGTTGGAGACCCCCGGCTTGTTCTCAGGATCGAAGCGCACCACTGCCGGCTCGTCGGAGTCGGTCATCGCCCGCTTGATCTTCTTGATGATCTGCTTGGGATCTTCCAGCAGGCCGATGAAGTTTGCCTCGTTGTCATCAGACTTGGACATCTTCTTGGTCGGATCCTGCAGGCTCATCACCCGGGCGCCATCGGCCGGGATAAAGGGCTCCGGCAGGGTGAACACCTCGCCGTGCAGGTTGTTGAAGCGGGTGCAGATGTCGCGAGTCAGCTCCAGATGCTGCTTCTGATCGTTGCCGACCGGCACCTGATTGGCCTGATACAGCAGGATATCCGCCGCCATCAGCACCGGATAACCGAACAGGCCGACGTTGACGTTGTTCTCGAAGCGGGCGGACTTGTCCTTAAACTGGGTCATGCGCGACAGCTCGCCCATCTGGGTGTAGCAGTTCAGGATCCAGCCGAGCTCGGCGTGTTGCGGCACATGAGACTGGATGAAGACGGTGCTCTTGGCCGGATCGATCCCCACCGCCAGATAGAGGGCGGCGGCATCCAGGCAGGCCTTGCGCAGGGCAGCGGGCTCCTGGCGGGTGGTGATGGCATGCAGATCGACGATGCAGTAGAGGCAGTCGAAGTCATCTTGCATGTTGACCCACTGACGCAAGGCCCCCAGGTAGTTGCCGATGGTCAGCTGGCCCGAGGGCTGGGCCCCGCTCAATACGATTGGTTTAGTCATGAGAGTGTGAATCCTTGTTGTTCAGCCAGCGGCATTACTCGGCCAGCAGGGCATCGAGCTGGACAAATTGCTCGCATACCCAATCCGGGCGGGAATCGGCGATGGGGCGGCCATAGTTGTAGCCATAGGTGAGCCCCGCCACCTTCATGCCGGCGGCCTGGGCGGCCAGCACGTCATTTTCGGAGTCCCCTACCATCAGGGTACGGGACGGGCTGACACCCAGCTCGTGGCAGGCGTGCAGCAAGGGCGCCGGGCTCGGCTTCTTCTCGGGCACGCAGTTGCCCCCCAGCCAGAGCGCGAAGCAATCGGCGATGCCGAGGGCATCCAGAATGGGCTGCACGAAGTGGCTCGGCTTGTTGGTCACTACCGCCTGGCGGTAACCGAGCCGTTGCAGGCGACGCAGGCTCTGCTCGACCCCCTCATACATGCCCAGCCCTTCCAGCAGGCAGGCCTGATAGTGCTGGTCGAACAGCGGGCGCGCCCTGGGGAACAGCTCGGGGGCCTCGCGGTAATCCAGCGCACGCTGGATCAGCTTGTCGGCCCCGTTACCGACCCAGGTGCGCACCACGGCCTCGTTGGCCTCGGCCAGCCCGAGATCGGAGAGGGTACGGTTGACCGCCAGCGCCAGCTGGGGGGCGCTGTCGATCAGGGTGCCATCCAGATCGAACAGCACCAGATCGAAGGGACGTTCAACGGACATGAGCCAGCTCCGCCCGCATCTGATCGATCACCGCCTTGTAGTCCGGCTTGCCGAAGATGGCTGAGCCGGCCACGAACATGTCCGCCCCGGCCGCGGCGATCTCGCGGATGTTATCCACCTTGACACCACCGTCGATCTCGAGACGGATATCGCGGCCGCTCTCGTCGATCAGGCGACGCACCTGACGCAGCTTGTCGAGGGTACCGGGGATAAAGCTCTGACCACCGAAGCCCGGGTTGACCGACATCAGCAGGATCACGTCCAGCTTGTCCATCACGTACTCGAGGCAGGTGAGCGGCGTGGCCGGATTCAGCACCAGGCCAGCCTGACAGCCCTGCTCCTTGATGAGACCCAGGGTGCGATCCACGTGATCGGACGCTTCCGGATGGAAGGTGATCAGGTTGGCGCCGGCCTTGGCGAAGTCCGGGACGATGCGGTCCACCGGCTTGACCATCAGGTGCACATCGATGAGCGCCTCGATGCCGTAGTCACGCAGGGCCTGACAGACCATGGGGCCTATGGTCAGGTTGGGGACATAGTGGTTGTCCATCACGTCGAAATGCACCACGTCGGCACCGGCGGCCAGCACCTTGGCGACATCCTCACCCAGACGGGCAAAATCGGCGGAGAGGATCGAGGGGGCAATCAGAAAGTCTTTCATCAGCGTCATCCATTGGCAGCGTGGCAGAAAAAACGGCGCAATTTTACCGCAAATATCCGATGAAAACGACCCGAACACGGGGAGGAAGCGCAAGCCACTGGCTTTACCGCCCATATCCACCGAAAACAGCCCGAACAGGGGGAAGAAAAAGTGGACCGCCAGCGTTACCGCCAATATCCGATGAAAACGACTCAAGCGCGGGGAGGAAACCGCAGAGGCCAGCGGCTAGCCACCGAAACCGGTCTCTGGGCCCGAAAACGCTAGCGGCACCCGAAGGTGCCGCCAGAGGATCAACCCAGAGGAACCAGCTCGGTCTCGCTCGGATAGTAACCTTGTTCCGGCGCTATGCCCGGCGGGTAAAGTGCCAGCAGCTCGGCCACCTTGTTGCGACTGCCGCCATTGCGGCTGATGGTGCGCTTGACCAGGATTTCATCCAGCCGGGCACCGCGATACAGCTCCCGCGTCAACTCGAGGTCGTGATTACTGATGAGCACAGGCACCCCCTTGTGGGCGGCGGTGTGGCGTGCCAACCGGGCCAGCAGGGCCTGATCGTCCAGGGTGAAACCACCGGCCGAATAGCTGGTGAAGCTGGCCGTGGTGGAGAGCGGCGCGTAAGGGGGATCGCAGTAGATCACCCAGTCTTCCTCTGCCCTGGCCATGGCATCGGCATAGCTCTCGCAGATGAAGGTCGCCTTCTGTGCCTTCTCGGCGAAGGCCCACAGCTCCTTCTCCGGGAAATAGGGCTTCTTGTAAGAACCGAACGGTACGTTGAAACCGCCCTTCTTGTTGTACCGACACAGGCCGTTGAAGCCGTGACGATTCAGGAACAGGAACAGCTGGGCCCGCTCAAAACCGGCTTCGGTCTGGTTGAACTGGGTACGCAGTCGATAGTAAGCGGTCTTGTGGTTGTACTCGGCCACAAACAGCTTGCGCGCCTCGCCGATGAAGCTGTCCGGCTGCTGCTTGAGGTGATTGTAGAGACCGATCAGATCCGGATTGATGTCGTTGAGCACGTAGGCATCGTAATCGGTGTTGAGAAACACCGAGCCCGCCCCGACGAAGGGCTCCAGCAACACACGCCCGGCCGGCAACCGCTCGGCTATCTCTTCAACCAGGGAGTATTTTCCCCCGGCCCATTTTAAAAATGCGCGTGTTTTTTTCATGGAAATCCGGTGTTAAGAAGGCAACGCTCAAAAAAGGGGGACGATTCTACCCCCTTCGCAGGGCGAATGGCTATTGCTTCAACTCTTTTTGTATCTGGGCAAACGACTTGGGCCAGGGTTGTCCCTTGAGCAGGGCCGGGGACAGCTTGCGGATCGCCGCCTTGGCCTGGGTGCTGTTGGCGTAATCCCCCTGCACCACCACATACCAGGGGCTGCCACGGAAGCGAGTCTTGTAAACCCACACCTTGCCCGCCAACCCATGCTCGGCCACGAAGCTATCAACCGCCTGGGTGTTACTCGCCCCCATCAGCTGGATGCTGTAGTGATCCTTGGCCTTCTGGTTCAGGGTCGCGGCCGGCGTCAGCGCCACCTTGGGGGCCGGCGCCGCCACAGGGGCCGCGGTCACGGCAGGCTTGAGCGCCGCCTGAGCCGCCGCAGATCCACTCTGGCTCTTGGCCGAAGTGGTGGGCTGGCTGGCTTGCGCCACCAGTCCCTGGGTCGAGACAGCCTGGGAGCCGGCGCCTGTCAGCTCGTCCACCACCGCCGTGGGCAGGGCACCGCTGACATTGGGCTGCTTCATCAACTGTTCGACCACCTCGTCGGAGATGACGACCCGGCGCCCCTCGTAATTGGTCGACTCGGTCGTGACCGTCTCGCTCTCGACCTTCTTGGGCAGCGGCTTGGCCTCGGGTTGCCAGTCTCGCGCCACCTGATTACCGCCGGTGGTCTGGGCGGCGCTGGTGCCACCGACACTGAGCGGATCCTTGGCGACGGGATCGGGCAGGGCCGTCCCTTGCGAGGAAGTCTGGGAGCCATCCTTGCCCGCCTCATCGAACCCCTTGCCATCAAAAAACGGCAGGTAACTCAGGGCCAGTAAACCGGCGGCGACCAGGGCCAGCACGGTCGCTATCTTCTTGACGGGCAACTCGGCCTGACGCTTCTTGGGCCTTCTGTCGGTCATGATATCCTCCAATGACTGCATGATGGCGGACGGGTGTCCGTTTGCCGCACTCAGCATCTCTTCAACTTTCGACTTGGGCAAGAGCGCCGCCGGGATCTTGAGCTCTTTGGCCTTCTCGTACAAGAAGATGCGTTGCTCCGGTGCGCTCAGGGGCGCGACTTCCAGCTCGAGTGCGGGCATAGCCCGTCCCTTGAGCGCCCCCTTCCGGCTGCGACACCAGGCGTCATTGCCCGAGAGCAGGATCGCCAGTTTGTGGGGATTCTCGAGGGTGTCATTATGGCGACAGAGCGCCCACAACTCCCCGACCAACTCGGCAGGCAGCTCGTCGGCGCGCTCGATCAGCAGCAGCAGGGTCGAGGACTTGCCCTCGAGCATGCGGAAGAAGCTGTCGGCCAGCGCATCCTGCGGATTGAACAGCGGCCTGGCCACCACCTGCTGCAACAGCAGCTGGCGCACATCCGTTATCTTCATGGCGGCGCTGCCGATGAGGCTCACCACCCGCACCTGGTCCGGCAGCTGGCCCAGCAGAGACTCGCACAGGGTGCCACGGCCGCTGCCGGCCTTGCCGGAGAGAAAGATGAAGGGGTGATTGAACTCAATCAGGTGCAGCAGCCGGTCAACCAGCTGCCGCTGGGAAGGGAATTTCAGCAACTTATTGGTCACGACCAGACTCGATCACCGCCATCAATTGGGCATCCGTCACATCGGCCACCACCTGGGCGTGGCCGATCCCGACCGGCAGCACCAGCCGCAGCTTGCCCTCCAGCACCTTCTTGTCACGGCGCATATGGCGAATGAAGGCCGCAAAATCCATCTCGGCCGGCGCCTGAACAGGCAAATCTGCCGCCAGCAGCAGGGCGCGGATCCGTGCAACCTGTTGTTCGGTCACATCGCCACGGGCCAGGGCCGTGTCCGCCGCCAGCATCATGCCCGCCGCCACCGCCTCGCCGTGCAGCCAGTTGCCATAGCCCTTCTCAGCTTCGATGGCATGGCCGAAGGTGTGACCCAGATTCAGCAAGGCACGCACGCCGTGTTCGGTCTCATCTTGCGCGACCACATCGGCCTTGATTTCGCAGCAGCGGCGAATGGCATAGGAGAGCGCATCCGTATCGAGTCGCTGCAGACGCACCATGTTGGCTTCGAGCCAGGAGAAGAATTCAGCATCCCAAATGATGCCGTATTTGATCACCTCGGCCATGCCGGCTGCGAATTCGCGGGCAGGCAGGGTCTTGAGGCATTCGGTATCGATGACGACATGTTTGGGCTGATAGAAAGCGCCCACCATGTTCTTGCCGAGGGGGTGATTGACGGCGGTCTTGCCGCCGACGGAGGAGTCAACCTGGGAGAGCAGCGTGGTAGGCACTTGAATGAACGGAATGCCACGTTGGTAGCTTGCCGCAGCAAAGCCGACAACGTCACCTATCACGCCACCTCCCAGAGCGATGAGGGTGGTGTCACGACCATGGTTGGTTTCCAGCAGAGCAGACATGATCCGCTCGAAGGTTGCCAGGGTTTTATGGGCCTCGCCATCCGGCAGGATCAGGTGTTCCACCTGAAAACCGGACAGCAACTGAATGATCTGCTCAAGATACAAGGGGGCAACGATGGTGTTAGTCACTATCATGACCCGCTTGCCCTTGATGGTCTGCGTCAGCACCTCGGGGCGTTGCAACAGACCAGCAGCTATCTCAATCGGGTAGCTGCGTTCACCCAATTCGACCTTCAACCTTTCCATGGACGTCCTCTATTGATTACATGCCAATCAACTTAACAATTTGATTAGCAACAATTTTTGCACTTTGATCATCGGTCTGGATGACAAAGTCAGCCACTTCTTCATACAGGGCATTGCGTTCTTGCGCCAGACGCTCAAGCACTTCACGCGGCGGCTCTTCGGTTTGCAGCAGGGGGCGACGCTTGTCTCTCTGGGTACGTGCCAGCTGCTTTTCAATGGTGGTTTCGAGGTAGACCACTATGCCACGCGCAGAGAGCTTGTTACGGGTTTCGCGACTCTTGATAGCGCCGCCTCCCGTGGCCAGCACGATGCCTTGCTGTTCAGCAAGATCACCGATGACCTTCTCTTCGCGGATCCGGAAACCCTCTTCGCCTTCAACATCGAACACCCAGCCGATATCGGCACCACTGCGGCGCTCAATCTCATGATCCGAGTCGAAAAACTCCATGTGCAGTTGTTCTGCCAGATGTCTACCTATGGTGCTCTTGCCCGCACCCATGGGACCTATCAGGAAAATATTGCGTTTCTCAGCCATGTCTTTTCGTTAGTAATTACAAACTGTATGGCCCCGGTAAACACTCGACCGGGGTACCTATGAACCTTATCTTGCGATGGATCAGGAGGGGGATTATCTCAATAGAAATCAGGACTGGCAACCGCAGCCCTTACGCCCCAGCCTCATTGGGGCGTAAGGTTATATGTGTTTTACCCTCATATGTAAAGTTTTCAGAGGGCGTCGGTGACTATCCGCGGGGTCACGAAGATCAGCAATTCCCGCTTCTTGTTCTCACTGGTGGTTTTCTTGAACAGATAGCCAAGGCCGGGAATATCGCCCAATAATGGCACCTTGCTGACATCGCTCTTGATGGTCTGCTGATAGATGCCACCGAGCACCAGGGTCTCGCCGTTGTTGACCAGCACCTGAGTGGTGATCGACTGGGCGTTGATGGAAACGGCATCCCCGGTACCGGTCGGGACTGTTTCCCCCTTGGTATCCTGGGTCACGGTAAGATCCAGAATCACCCTGTTGTCCGGGGTGATCTGCGGCGTCACCTTGAGACTCAGCACCGCCTTCTTGAAGGTGACCGAGGTTGCCCCGCTGGAGGAAGACTCCACATAGGGGATCTCGGTACCCTGCTCAATCAGGGCCGGCTTCTGGTTCGCGGTAGTGACACGCGGGCTCGCGATGATCTCGGCCTTGCTCTCTTTTTCCAGTGCCGAGAGCTCGAGATCCAGTAAGGTACCGTTCGCCAGGCGCGCCACCTGGAATGCCAGGGTACCGGCGGCATTGGTCACCGGCAGATTGACGTTCAACCTGTCCTCGACATCTGGCCGGGTAATGGCGGAGGTACTGGCATTGTTGCCCGACCCGTCGTTGCCCTCTATGGTGCCCGAGGTGCCATTGCCATGACCATCGGTCTTGGTCACCCCCCAACGCACCCCCAGCGCCTCATCGAAGCCGTCATCTATGGTCACCATGCGCGCTTCGATCACCACCTGCTTGACCGGGATATCGAGGATATCCAGCATCCGCTTGACGTTGCCAATGACATCCGCCGTGTCCTTGACCACCAGTACGTTGGTCCGCTCGTCTACACTCACCGCCCCCCTGACAGAGAGCAGCTTGGTACTCTCGGAGGAGAGCAAGGCCGCAACCTCGGCCGCCTTGGCATAGTTGATCTGCAGATATTCGGTATACAGCGGCGCCAGATCGGCCACCTGATTGCGACTCTCCAGCTGTTGCTTCTCACGGGCGGCAATCTCATCCGCCGGCGCCACCAGCAGAATGTTGTTATCCAACCGCTTATCCAGCCCCCTGACCTTGAGAATGATGTCCAGCGCCTGCTCCCAGGGCACGCCGTCGAGACGCAGGGTGATGTTGCCGGAGACGGAATCCGTGGTCACCAGGTTGAGATTATTGAAGTCGGCGATGATCTGCAGCACGGTTCTCACAGGAATATCCTGGAAGTTCAAGGAAATAGGCTTGCCCTGATACTGCTTAGCCGCGGTCGTGGCGACACGCTTCTTCACCTCTATGATGAACATCTTGTCGGCCTGATCGTAGCGATAATCAAACTGACCATTGACCGAGATCTCAAACAGGGTGTCGTTGCCCTGGCGGAAGACCTCCACCTGGGAAACCGGGGTTGCGAAATCCTGCACGTTGATGAGATTGAGCTGATCGTCCGGTATCCGGGTCCCATGGAACTTCGCCAATACCTTCTGGCCACGGCTGCTGACGTCTACCGCCGCCGAGCTGTTGTCCAGGGTAACGAGAAACTCCCCCTGTCCCTCCTTGCCACGGCGAAAATCCACCCCCTTGACTGAGTTGAAATAAGCACCGTCTGTATTCGCCTGCGAGACGGACAACACAGGTTTACTGGCGGCAACAGGGGCGGGAGCCGCCACGGGAGAGGAGACAGCCGCGGGCTGGTACTGAGATTGGTTCTGGGCGATCCGCTGGGTATCAACCAAGGCCGACTGCGTCACCGGCTGGCTCCTGACAAGCGCCGATGAAGTCGTCGTGGGAGACGCTGCAGCGGTCACAGTCGATTGACTGACCTTTTCTCCCAATGACACCAGCAGTTTATTGCCTTGTTGATGGACCTGATAGGGCGTCAACTGATCGAGCGCTATCTTGATATCGAGCCCCTCTCCCTTGCCCTCTACCTTGAGGCTGTCCACCCCTTGTTGTTTGATGGGCAACGGATTGACCGTCAACGCTCCTACTGCACCTGGCACATGCAGCAGTAGCTGATTGGGTTCATAAGAGAGTCTGTCGGTAAAGCTGCTCACCGGCTCGCTGAAACTCAGTTCCAACAAGAGCTGATCGGCCAACAGTGGATTCACCTTGACCTCCTGCAACGTTGGTACTGCCCACACCTGACCACATACACCAAGACACAGCAGCGCCACGCCGGTCATCCTGCTTATTGTTGTTCTCATCTCTGCTCATCCCTGATCATAGTTTTGCGTCGAGATTGGCCATGGCCAGCTGAGTTTCTCGGGTGACCCAGCATCCTTTGCCATCCGGTACCGTCTCCATCAAGTCAACATGGGTGTTCGTGATCTTGATGACTCTTCCCTGATCCAGCCCTATGTATTGATTCAGCCCGACCCGTACCGCCTGTCCGTCTGGCGTATTGATCAAGGCCCACAACTGTCCTTGTTTACCAATCGAGCCCTTCATGCTCAGGCTGGCCAGCGAATAGCGCTCCAATACCTCCTTGTCTCGATTGGCCACTATCTGGGCGCAATCCGGTTTGGCCTTGGCATCGATCCTGGAGCTGGTCTCTGGCTGAGGCTCAATGAACGGGCTGCGTTGATCACTTCGCTGATAGGCCATTGGAGTAAATGGCTTTATTTCCGGCAAGGGCTCGATAGGAATGGGCTGCCTTGCCTTGGTTTGCTGCACATATTCATCCATGTCTTCCTGTCCGCCACAAGCCGTTAACAACAGCACCGGCAAGAGGAGGCCGATCACTCTCATGCTCATGGCTTCTGCTCCACGGTTTTACCGTTGTATTTGTAAGTTTTGGCCTGCATGGACATGCCAATCATCTCTCCTTGCTCCTTGCTTTGATTGAGCAGGAAGGACTCCAGGATCACGATACGCGGCAAGGCGGCCATGTCGGCCGTGAATTTACCGAGCTCGTGATAGGTACCCACCACCTCGATACGCATGGGAAGCTCGGTTGAAAACTCGTGCTGGATCTCGGCCTCCCAGTTGATCCTGTTCAGTTTGAGACCGTTGTCGGTGGCAATGAAGCTGATGTCATCCAGCAGCCCCGCCACTTCATGGGTATTGGGCAACTGCTTGAGCTGGGTATCCACCAACTGTTCAAGCTGCACCATTTGTTTCTTGTATGCTCCCAGGTTGGCAGCCAGCATGGCCTTGCTCTCGAACTGGGCCTTCAACTCATTCTCTTTGCCCGCCTCCTGGCGCAATGCCGTCAGAGAATTGGCAATCACGTAGTAATAGATGGCGCCGCCAAGCAAGGCACAACAGAACAAAATGAAGACCCCCTTTGCCACCTTGGGCCAGCGGGCTATGTCATTGAGATCCAGATCATTGAGCTGTTGCAGGTTCATTCTTGCCCCTTAGCGACATTCAGGGTCGTGCCAGCAATCTGGAACATCATGGAGAACTGGCTGAGTGCAACGGGAGCCACGTCTGCCGTGAAGATGGTGCTGATTTGTGATTGCCCCAGCCAACCCGAACTGTCGATGCGCCTCATCATGCTGGCAACCCGTCCATAGGCTTCGGCCTTGCCGTTGACATCGATCCGATTGTTTTGCAGTGCAAGGGTATTGAGGTAGACCCCGTTGGGCACCAGCACGGGTAACTGGTTGAACAGGCGCACCGGTATGTTGCGCTGCGTCTGTAATTGCTCGATGAGTTGCATGCGATCGATCAGCTCCTTGCGTCGATCCTTGAGCAACCGTATCTCCCCGAGTTGGGCATCGAGTATGGCCATCTCCTGTTGCAGCCGTTGATTGCGCTGTTGCTGATAACCAATCTGCTGCATCACCAACCAGTCGATGGCAAACGCCAAGGATGCTGTCGCCGCCAGAAAAATCCCGATCATGGCGCCAAACTGCTTCTTCTGGTGCTGGGCCCTGGCCACTCGCCAGGGCAGGAGGTTTATATTTGACATGGTGTGAAGCTCCGCAGTGCCAGACCCAACGCAGCCATGTACTTGGCCCCATGAGTTTCCCCCCCATCTCCCTTGGGTTTGCCAAACAACACGAAGGGATCGGGATGCAAGACATCGCAATTAAGCTCGCGACCTATCTGCTGAGCCAGGCCCGGCAACAAGCTGCCACCTCCTGTCAGCACCAGTCTGGATAGTTCCTTGTTGCCCGACGAGCTGCAAAACAGCTGCACATTGCGCCTTACCTGAAGCACAAGCGAACTGAGATGGGGTGAGAGCACATCGACTTCATGATCCGCAGGCAAGTTGCCCTTGATCTTGGCAAGCTCGGCCTCCTCCAGACTCATGCTGTAAAAAGACGCCAGGGCCTGGCTGTATTGATCGCCCCCGAAGTTCTGCAAGCGGGAGTAGATGATCTGGCCTCTGAGCAGGGCGGCAAAGGTCATGGCACTGGCACCGATATCGATGATGCCGATCGGCTTATCCGCTGTCTGCAACTCGGGCAGACAGGCCAGCACAGCGCGTCCGAGCGCATGAGCCCCCACGTCCACCACCTTGGTGATCATGCCCGCCTCGGTGAGCGCACTGACCCGGCCGCTGACGCTTTCGGTACGGGCCGCGCTGAGCAGCACCTCCTGGCGGGCCTCGTCGGTCGTCATGCCGAGGATCTCGAAATCCAGGCTGACCTCATCGAGGGGGAAAGGGATGATTTGCTCCGCTTCCAGCTGGACTTGACTCTCCAGTTCGCTGTCGCTGATCTTGGCATCGACCTGGATGACCTTGGTGATGACGTTGGAGCCAGTCACCGCGGTGGCCACGTGCTCGCACTCCCCCTGAATGAGGCGCTTGAGTGACTTGAGGGATTGGCTGACCCGTTCGATATCCTGCAATTGGTAATCGACCAACGTGCCCTTGGGCGTGGCTATCTCGGCGACCGATTCGAGATGCACCTTGCCGGGACGTCCGCTGAGGGTGACGGCCTTGATGGTTTGACTGCCAAAATCAATACCCGCCAAGGAGAGGAGGGATCCTTTGCTGAATAGCCCAAACATATACACATCCATGCGTTATTGGGTTTTAGGACTTATTGTAGGACAGCTCATCACGAGGTGATGACTTACCTCAATATAATGCTCTATCTATCAATGTCATAAAGTTTATGTCAAAAATTGACGCGGCTCTCCTTTCGGCCATGGCCGCCGCCCCCTTGGTAATTGCGCCATGGAATGCTACCCTCGCGCCTCTTCTCGAGGTCAGGGTCTGTGGACAGGAAAATCTCGAATCTGCGGGGGTAAAAAGGCTATACTCTGCGCCCGTTGGCTAATTTTAAGACGATTGGTAGTTCTTCCATGCTGAAATGGCTCGTTCGCCTGTTTATTGTCATGATGCTGGGTGCAGCGCTGGGTGTTGCCAGCCTCATCGGCATCTATTTCTACATCAAGCCCCAGTTGCCGGATGTGAGCGCACTGCGCGACGTCAAGCTGGCCACCCCGATGAAGGTGTACAGCCGGGATGGGGAACTGATCTCCCAATTTGGCGAAATTCGTCGCATCCCGTTGCGGCTGGACGAGATTCCCCAGCCCATGATCGATGCGGTGCTCGCCACCGAGGATGCCCGTTTCTATGAGCACCCGGGTATCGATCCCATCGGCATCATCCGTGCCGCCACCGTCTGGGCCGTCTCCGGCCAGGCCCGTCAGGGCGCCAGTACCATCACCCAGCAGGTGGCCCGCAACTTCTTCCTGAGCAACGAGAAGACCATTGTGCGCAAGGTCAAGGAAGTGTTCCTGGCCTGGCGCATCGAGCAGAATCTCTCCAAGGACGAGATCCTGACGCTCTATCTCAACAAGATCCCGCTCGGCTATCGGGCATTCGGGGTCGGCGCCGCCGCGCAGGTCTATTTTGGCAAGGAGGTCAAGGATCTGACCCTAGACGAGATTGCCATCATCGCCGGCTTGCCCAAGGCGCCTTCCATGCTCAACCCCATTCGCTCCCCCGAGCGCGCCTTTGCGCGCCGCAACGTGGTGCTGGGGCGCATGCTGGAGACCGGCAAGATCACCCAGGCCCAGTTTGATGAAGCCTCCAAGATGCCGATCAAGGCCCGCTATCACGGCGCCGAAACGACCCTCGATGCCCCTTACCTGAGCGAGATGGTGCGCCAGAAGATGGTGGAGCAGTTTGGCGAAGACGCCTACACCATGGGGCTGCACGTCTACACCACCGTCACCGCCAAGCGTCAGCGCGCCGCCCACCAAGCACTGCTGGACGGGGTATTCGATTACGACACCCGCCATGGCTATCGCGGCCCGACCGCCTTGCTGTGGAAGGCGGGGGAGCCCGCCTGGGATTACGAACAGATCATGGCCCATCTGGCCAAGCAACCCACTTACCAGCCGCTGATGGCGGCCGTGGTCACCAAGCTGGGTGACAAGAGTGCCACCCTGACCCTCAAGAACGGCAAGCAGGCCGAGCTCGGCTGGAACGGCATCAAGTGGGCACGCGCCTTCATCACCGATGATCGCCAGAGTTATGCACCGAAATCGGCGCGGGATGTGCTCAAAGTCGGCGCCCAGATCTGGGTACGGGAGAAAGGGGAAGAGCTGCTGCTGTCCCAGATCCCCGACGTCAACGCCGCCCTGGTCGCCATGAACCCGCAGGACGGGGCCATAGAGGCGCTGGTCGGCGGCTTCAGCTTCGAGCTGTCCAAATTCAACCGGGTCGATCAGGCCCGTCGCCAGGTCGGCTCCAACATCAAGCCCTTCCTCTATGCCACCGCGCTGGAGCAAGGCTACACCCTGGCCTCCCTGATCAACGATGCGCCGATCAACCAGTGGGATCCCGCCAAGGGCCCCATGTGGCAGCCCAAGAACTCCCCGGCCATCTATGAAGGCCCCACCACCCTGCGTCTGGGGCTCGCCAAGTCCAAGAACGTGATGTCGGTGCGGCTGATGCGCGCCATCGGGCTGGATACCTACATCGACGGCCTGACCCGTTTCGGCTTCGCACGGGATCATATCTCCGCCAACGAATCCCTGGCGCTGGGCGCCGCCGAGTTCACCCCGCTGGAAGTGGTGCGCGGTTACTCGGTGCTGGCCAACGGCGGCTTCCAGGTCACCCCTTACTTCATCACCGAAGTGACCGACAGCTTCGGCACGCCGCTGTATCAGGCCAATCCGGCCGCCGCCTGCCGCGATTGTGGCGTGCTCGCCGCCGCCGGCCTCGACAGTGCCGATGCTTATGCCAATACGGTTGGCGACTGGAAGGCTCAGTGCCCGATAGACCCCGTGGTGCCCAACAACATGGCACCGCAGACCATCAGTGCCCAGAGCGCCTTCCTGGTGACCGACACCCTGACCACCGCCATCTGGGGTGGCAACGGCTGGCGTGGTACCGGCTGGCGCGCGGCCCGTGATCTCAAGCGTCACGATATCTCGGGCAAGACCGGGACCACCAACGAATCGCGGGATGCCTGGTTCTCCGGCTACACCCCGAATCTGGTCGCCACCTCCTGGATCGGTTTTGACAACCACCAGCGTGGTCTGGGACGGGCCGAGTTCGGTGGCGGCGCCGCTCAGCCCATCTGGATCGACTTCATGAAGACCGCGCTGCAACAGGTACCGGAGCGCAAGATGCCGGTGCCGGAGGGGGTCATGCAGGTGCGCATCGATCGCGAAACCGGTCTGTTGACCAATCGCACCGACGGCAGCACCACCGAGGAGTTCTTCAAGGAAGGGACTGAGCCTACCCGCTACGCGAGCCAGCTCTCCGACGGCAATCAGGTCTACGGTGGCGATGGCTCCAGCAGCGATGGTCCCGTCTCGACCGACGATATCTTCTAAGCAGAACCCCGACATGTAAAAAAACCGGCGCCCTTGGCGCCGGTTTTTTATTTGGCATGCCGAGCATTATCCCAGTAATGGTCTCATCAGCAGTGAGATGCGAGCGGCCAGCTCATTGAAACAGGGCCTTCGCACCGAATAATGGCGGTAAAGCAGCGAGATGGCGCGGCCCGGCACCGGATCCACCACGGGCCGGTAGCTGACACCGCCCTCCTCGGGATTGGCCGGCACGGCAAGTCGGGGGATCAGGGTCAGGCCACTGCCCGCCGCCACCATGTTGCGCAGGGTCTCGAGACTGGTGCCCTTGAAACGCTGATCCTCACCAATGCCGGCGGCGAAGCAGAAGCCCAGAGCCTGCTCCCGCAGGCAGTGGCCGTCGGCCAGCATCAGCAGCTTCTTGCCCTTAAGGTTGTGCAGTGGCACCGCCTTGGCGTGCGCCTCGGGATGCTGCTGAGGCACGGCGAGCCACATGGGCTCCTGATACAGCGGTATAGAGCCAAATCCCTCCATCCCTTCCAGCTCGGCCAGTATGATGCAATCCAGGGTCCCCTCCTCCAGCCGCTTGAGCAACGCCTGGGTCTGCTCCTCGTAGAGGTAGAACTCCAACTTGGGGAAATGTTCCCGCAGATCCTGAATGATGTGGGGCAAGAGATAGGGGCCCACGGTGGGAATGAAGCCGATGTGGATCTCGCCGGACATGGGTTCGGCAAAGTGCTGGCCGATGCTTTTCAGCTCGCGCACCTCCTTGAGCACCTTGCGGGCCTGCAGGGCCATGGCGTCGCCGGCGGGGGTGAACAGCACCTTGCGGGAGGTGCGCTCGATCAGGATCACCCCCAGCTCATCTTCCAGCTTGCGCAGCTGGCCACTCAGGGTCGGCTGACTGACGAAGCAGCGCTCCGCCGCCTTGCGAAAGTGTTTCTCCTCTTCCAGCGCTACCAAATACTCGAGATCGCGAAGGTTCATACATCCAGAATCCGGCCAATCAATGGGGCCATTAGGATGCCCAAGAACGGGCGGGGGGACAAGGGATGAGCATCAAACGGGAAGAGCCGGCCCGGCACAGCAAAACAAAACGGGCCCGGATACGAGATCCGGGCCCGTGCTAAGGGCCATCGTCAGCGGGTGCTCACACCCTGAAACGACGCACCATCTCCTGCAACTGCGTCGCCAGCAGATTGAGATCCTGACAGGCATTTGCCATCTGGGTCGCCCCGGCCACCACCTCCTCCGAAGCATGGCTGATGTTGACCACGTTGCGGTTGAGCTCTTCGCTCACCGCCCCCTGCTCCTCGGTCGCCGTCGCTATCTGGATGTTCATTTGGGAGATGCTCTCGACCGAGCCGCTGATCTCGGTGATGGAGGCCCCCGCCTCCCGCGCCGTGCCGACGGTCGCCTGCATCAGCGCCTGGCTCTGCGCCATGGTGCTGCCGGCCTGCTCCGCCCGCTGCTGCAGCTCGGAGATGATGGTGTTGATCTGGGCGGTGGAATCCTGGGTCCGTTTCGCCAGGGTACGCACCTCATCGGCCACCACCGCAAACCCACGCCCCTGTTCACCCGCCCGGGCCGCCTCGATGGCGGCGTTCAGGGCCAGCAGGTTGGTCTGCTCGGCGATGCCGCGGATCACCTCCAGCACCATGCCGATGTTGCGGCTGTCATCGCCGAGCTGGCGGATCACCTCGGCCGTGCTCTCGATGGCGGTCGCGACCTGCTCGATCCGCACTATGGAGTCGTTGACGGTATGGGCGCCCTGCTCGGCCGTGCTGCTGGCCAGGGTGGCCGCCCCCGCCGCGTCGTTGGTGTTGCGGGAGACCTCCTGCACCGTGGCCTGCATCTCATTCATGGCGGTAGCAAGCTGATTCAGCTCATGTTGCTGGTTGTTCATGCTGGATGCCGACTGCCTGGCGACCACACTGATCTCCTCGGCGGCCGAGCTGAGCTGCACCACGGAGCCGGACACCTCGCTGACCAGATCCCGCAGACGCCCCTGCATCTCGCCAAAGCCCCTGGCCAGCTGCCCCAGCTCATCACTGTTGAACTGGGCCAGGCTCAGCTCGGTCGCCAGATCCCCCGCCGAGACCTTCTGGGTCTGGGCCAGCAACAGCATGACAGGGTTGCGGATGAGCCGGGTCAGCAGCCAGGCCACCACCACCACGAACAGCACGGCGATCGAGCCGACCAGGATGTTGAGCAGCCGGGAATCTTCGTACACCCCCTTGATGGTGGTGGTCATGTCACGGGCGGCGTTGTCGTTGATGCTGCGCAGCAGCAGTGCCTGCTTGCTGACCGCCTCCAGCGCGACCAGGGTCTCCCCCTTGCGCAGGGACATGACCCGTTCCAGATCCCCCTTATGCAGGGCCGCCATCAGCTGCTCATGGGAGGTGAAGTACTGGCTGGCCGCCGCCTTGAGGGCCATGAACTCCTGCTCTTCCTGCCCCGAGGTGAACGGCATGGCGCCATAGGCCTGGGCCGCGGCGTCGAACTCCTGCCTGGCCGCCTGGTAGGTCTTGTCGTGCAACGCGATTTCCTGCTGATCTTCCCGCGCCGCTATCACCATGTTCAGCTCGGCCCGCCGCGCATCCAGCAGGGCAATCTCCATCTGGTTGGCGGCCTGCATGCTCGGGATCAGGTTGCCGGTGATCTCGGTGCTGTCACGATACAGACCCGACAACTGGGACACGGAGAACCAGGCAAGGGCGACGATCAGGACGCCCAAGACGGCGAATCCACCGCTCAGTTTCTGGCTAATAGACATGTTGTTGAACATGGTGAAGATCCTTGCCGACAAGAGACACATTCGGGACATTGGTGCCCGACATGATGACTATCCATAAATGGATATTTTTAGCTGCGTCATCCTATATCGTCGGCACGGCTCCAAGCATGAGCAAATATGGCTCTGAAAGGCACTGTTCAGACCAGATCCCTCATGCCGAGGCGTGCCCCTGCCCAATCGCCTGAGCGAGATGAGCGGCGAAGGCGGCCGGATCCCCGAGGAAGGAGGCGGTCGGCAACGAGGTGATCCGCTCACCTTGCATCAACCCCAGGGTCGGGAACCCCTGACCGCCGAGGCGGTGCAACCAGCGCTGGCTCTCCGCCAGGTGCCCGGCCAAATCCACCCTCTGGCAGGCCAGCTCGAACGCGCCTCTCGTGATGCCCTGCTCCGCCGCGAGTTCGCCCAGGTTGTCCAGGGAGCCCACCCAACGGCCATCGCGATAGTGGCACTGCTGGATGCGGTGCAGCAGCGTCAGGCCATCTCCCCCCAGCTCCTCGATCGCCAGGATGGCGCGAATGGGCGGCTCGGAATCGAGGGACAGGCCCTCGCTCAGCAGCAGCTCGTCGAAGTAGCGTGTCCCAAACGGCTGGCCGGTCAGGGCCTGGATCCGCTCGTCATGGGGGCGCACATAGTCACGCAACGCCTCTCCCATCGGCTGGCGACGCGGGCCCAGCCAGAGGCCGCCGGCATGCAGCGCGATCCCAAGGCCGGGGATCCCGGCCGCGGCCGCGAGCAGGGGTGCAGCGCCATAGCACCAGCCGCAGAGGGGGTCGTACACATAATGCAAGGTGGTTTCGTTCATAGGTTCGCTCCGGGCGCCATCAATTGAAAAAAACCGGGCTGCTGCTGCCCGGTAAAAAACACAGGGAAATGGACTCAGGCCATTACCACTTCATCTCGCCGGTATTGACCTTGGCGCCTATGGCCAGGCCGTCGTCGACCGGCAGGGCCGGGAAGGCCTGCTTCAAGCCGTCGATAAGCTCGGCCGACCCCTTGGACTTGGCCAGCACCTGCTCGAAGCGCTGCACATAGTCGCGGGTGAAGGTCACCGCCTCAACGCCCTTGGGTTCAGCCCCGAGGAAGTGACCCGGCACGACCCGCTCCGGTTTCAGGGCCAGCAGCTCATTGAGGGTCTGCACCCAGAGCGCTCGCGCCGCCTTGGTCTGGCTGTCGGCCATCCACACGTGAGTACCGCTGTATACCGGCACGCCGCCAAACGCCGTCTTGATGGAGGGAACCCAGAGGTAGGCACTCGGGGTGTTCATCGCCTTGATCTCGATCGTCTTCCCTTCCAGGGTCAGCTGGGAAGCTGTCATTACCTCTGGCACTATCAACTGTTTGGGCGCCTGCTCGGCAAGGATGGGGCCCCAGTAGGCCAGTTTGGCATCCTTGGTCTGCCTGATATGGTCGACCACGTGCTGGCTGGCCAGGATCTTGACCTCGGGGAAGGCGGCCTTGATGGGCTCAAGCCCGAAGTAGAAGTCAGGATCCCCGCCGCTGATGTAGACGGTGGTCAGCTTCTTGCCGCTCTGCTTGATCAGATCCACCAGGGCCTTGCCGTCATTGACCCCGAACTGGGCGTCGATCAGGATGGCCTCCTTGTCGCCGGTCACCAGCTCGGAGGAGACCGGGAAGATGGCCTTATCGCCGGGATTGTAGACGGTCACGGTCAGCGGGCCCGCCAGGGCGGCGCCACTGAGCAGGGTGGTGGCCAGGGTCAGGGTACGAAGTGCTGTGTTCATCGGGTATTCCTCATAAGGTCGCTTGTCATCGAATGAACACAGTTTATTGGAACTTTATGAGCGCAAATACCGCATAATGAGCGCATCACTGTTGCACAAATCGAGCATATTGGAGGGCGGAACATGGATCGACTGACGGCACTGCGGGTCTTTGTCGCTGTGGTCGAGCAGGGCAGTCTGAGCGGTGCCGGGGACAAGCTGGAGATGTCCCGCGCCATGGTGTCGCGCTATCTGGCGGAGCTGGAGCGCTGGATGGGCGCCCGCCTGCTGCACCGCACCACCCGCCGGCTGAGCCTCACCGGACCGGGGGAAGAGGCGCTGAACCGGGCAAGATCCATGCTGGTTTTGGGGGAGGAGATGGAGCAGCTCGCCATCCGCAGTGACGAGGCCCCCAAGGGGCAATTGCGCATCACCAGCAGCTACTCCCTCTCGGAAGCCTTGCTGGTCAAGGCCGCGAACGACTATCTGGCCCATTACCCCGGCACCGCCATCGACATCCTGCTGCTGGACAGAACCGTCAACCTGGTGGAGGAGCGGATCGATCTCGCGGTGCGCATCACCAACGATCTGGATCCCAATCTGGTGGCGCGCCGTCTCGGCACCTGCCACTCCGTGGTCTGTGCCAGCCCGGCCTATCTCGCTCGTCATGGGACGCCGCAACGGGTGCAGGATCTGGCCCTGCACAACTGCCTCACCTACACCTATTTCGGCAAGAGCCTGTGGGAATTTCAGGGGCTTGATGGGCCCGAGTCCGTGCCGGTGAGCGGCAACCTCAGCGCCAACATCTCCAACCTGCTGCTGGCGGCGACCCTGGATGGGGCGGGGATCAGCCTGCAACCACGCTACTCGGTGCAGGCGGAACTGGAGAGCGGCGCCCTGGTGCCCTTGCTGACCCAGTGGCGGCCCAAGCGGCTCGGTGTCTATGCCGTCTACGGCACCCGCAAGCAGATGTCCCCCCTGCTGCGCAGTTTCCTCGACTTCCTCATCGCCCGCATGGCGGACGATCCCCTGTGGCAAACCGAATAGGCGCGCAATAAAAAGGGGCCCGAGGGCCCCTTTTTATGCTGTGCTGGCTTACGCCTCGAAGCCGAACGCCTTGACTGGTGGCGGCGCGTCTGTGCACTCCTGCTCTTCCAGATAGATGTCGCGATAGGCCGCGTAGATGGAGTAGTTGATGGCCGGCAGCACCACCAGCAGACCGACCAGAAACAGGAGGGCACCGAACAGTATCAGGACGGCTCCCAGCAGCCCCCACCAGAGGAAGGGCCACATGTTGCTCAGGCAGCCCTTGAAACTCAGCCTGGCTGCCTGCCAGATCCCGACACCGTGGAAGAAGATGAGGGCGGGGGCGAAGGTGATGGCCATCAGCACGGGCACCAGCAATGCCAGCCCCAACAAAAGGCAGAGCAGGAATCTCTGCGCCTGCTCGGGTGTCACCGTCAGGGTTTCCGGATCCTGAGACAGCAAGCCGGTCAGATCCCACAGATGCAGCAGGCCAAAGCAGATCAACAGGATCAGCGTGAACAGGCAGAGCACCATCAGCCCGCCCAGCATCAGAGGCGTCAATCGGTGACGGAAACCGGAGAAGAAATCGGAGAATTGCAGAGCGTTGCCCCCGTAGCCCCGCGCCGCCACCGCCACCCAGCCGGCGCCCCACACCATGTACAGCAGCTGGGAGATGAAACCGCCCGCCGGTAACTGTTCCAGCACCAGTCCCACCAGGAACCAGAGCACTATCATGGCCACACTGACACCCATGCCCTTGTTGAAGATATCGAATCCCGTGCGGACCCAGGCCCAGCCTCGCCCTATGGGGTGGCGCCTGGGTTCGCTACGCAGGATGTTGTCACTGTTCATCATCGACCTCGTTGAAAAAAAGCAGGAAGGCACGCGATCAGGGCACGCTCACCGTGACCATGATGGTGCCAGTGTAAGCGCCGGTGCGCACCACCTGACCCGGCAACCGGGTCGGATAGAGCCTCACCTTGTAGTTGGTGTTATTGGTGGCGGCTAAATAGGGTACCGCGATGGCAGTATCAAATGGAATAGCGGTCTGGGTGTCCTGCTCGAGCATTCCGACCCCGACCCCGGCCAGACTGGTGGTGATGAAACGATTCTGGCTGCTGAGCGCCCCCCCGAAGCTATAGCTGAGCGGCACCACGTAGTCACTCGGGATCTGGCTGCAAGTGACGCTCACATTGACGCTACGCGGAGCATAGCCTCTGGGTACCTCTCCCTCGACGAAAGCACTCTGGGCCACGGCCCCGAGATCGATGGGAATGCTGGTACCGGCCGGAAACTGGCAAGTCGGGGTCGAAGTAACGCTGATGTTCATCGCCAATGTGCTGAAGGCATTGGCCGGGCTGGTGTCGGGCAGGTTGGAACGTCTTACGAACAGATAGGCGACGGTACCGTTGAAGGTTTGGGTGCCCGTCACCCCCTTGAGCAGTTTCAGGGTATAGCGGCCGCCAGTCACGTTGATCCCACCCAACGCCAGATTCACCACGTTACCGATGCAGAGGCTCAGCAACCCGCTCGAGGTCGCATTGAACGGCACCGTCTGATAACTGCCAGCCGCATTGAATTCGGCCTTGAGGCCAAAATAGGAGTTGAGCTTGATGAGGGTCCCCGAAGGATCCGCGACGGTAGGCAGGCTGGTGGAGCCCTGATAATAGACAGTAACCAACAACCCCACCGAAATCCCGACACAATCACAGGTAGCCGAGCTGGTAGTCGAGAAGGCGGTGGGACCGCTGGTCGCACCGGGCTGATAGAGGGTACTGGTGGCGGTAATGGGCCCGGTCGCCACGAAGGGGCTGGTGCATTGGCCATTGACGGCATGGGCGCCGGGCTGCCACAGCAGATAACTCAGCAGCAAGACTCCCAGCACCCAGAGGATCGGCCTACCCGGCCAATAATGCCCCGTTTGTTCAGTCATGGGTGTTGCCTCCCTGCTTGCCAAGCACAAACCCCTGCTCGTGATAGTTACCATCATCATCTATCCAGCGCATCCTCCCCTTTCCACCAGTCGTTTCGACCACCTGGATGGGTATTTGCAGCATGCCATAGGGTGGGATCAGACCCGCCTGTTGCCAGCTGGCCCTCCGTGTTTCCGTCTCGAACAGCACCTCGCTCAGGCTGATATGGAAGGGGCTCGGATTGCTGACGCTCAGCCCTTGTGCCTGTGCCTGCCAGTGGAGCCGGGTAACCGCGTCCGCCACCGCTCCCTGCAACCCGGCCGGGCGGTAGAACAGCTTGATGCGAGTGCGATAGGCCAGCTGTACGCTGGCCTCTGAGCTGCTCGCCTTGGGGGGGAGCCCGAGCACATTGAGCCAGAACAGGGATTCCCTGTCCTTGGGCAGTTGGTTCAAATCCGCCCCCAGGATACGCAGCGTCTGCCCCTTGTCCGGCCCGAGCCGCATCATGGGTGGCACCACCAGAAAGGGGGTTGAAACCTCGGCCGGCCCCTGATGTTCGTTCCCCCCATCGACCCAGGCCTGCAACAAGCTGGGCTCGGCCCCTCCGTTGTGAACCATCAGGCTCGCCTCCCCACCCCCCTCATAGATCAACCGGGTACGCAGCAGGTTGAGCGCGGCCTCCGTGTTCTGCCCCCACAGCAAGGCACCCAGGACAAGACCACAGCACCAGCAACCTCTCATGATCCTCCCCCCGTCGTGACACAACGTGCGGACACCTGCTGATAAGGCACGGCCGGATCAGGCTTCGGCACCCGATAGTCCAGCCGACACTGTTGATCGGGCTCCTTGCCCCACTGAACATACAGTACGGACTGCTCGCCACGCACGAAGATGAGCCCCCCCTGCCCGACCACGGCCACCGAATCGCCCGAACCATCCATCACCTCGGCACCAAAAGGCGGAGCGCTGCCATCGGAACGCTGCACCTTGAGCAGCAACGGCTGGCCGATGTGGGTCTCGTACGCCAGCTTGACGATGGCTCCCCGACGGGGGGCCACCATCTGGGCGCTGCCGTCTATCTCCACGTCCAGCGGCAAGCCGCTCGGATCCAGGCCGATCACGTTGGTGCGATAGGGGTTGAGACCGGCCAGCACGGCGTAACCATCCCCGTCCACCTCGCTGCCGATGCCGTGGCTGACCCTGGCCCCCTGGGCGCCCTTGGCCTCCACCAGCGCCATCGTCTCACCTTGTGTCTGCCCCAGCACCCAGCCGTCTTCATGCACCAGCAGGGTGCCCTTGGCCGAGGCCACATACTGGGAGTAGCCGTCTCCCTGACTGGTTGACAGGCCGAGCTGGGTGGCCGCCGTCTGATACTGCAGGTTGGCACCATAGCCCTGATAACCCATACCACCGCCCCGGCTCTGACTGCCATAGAGCCCGTAATAGAAGCGGCCATCCCGGGCCCCCCCGTTGAGATCCAGTCTGGCGCTGTATCCCTGTCCTTCCTGATAGGAGAGAGTACTGCTCAGCCGTGGGGCTCCGAGCCGGTTCCCGATGGGAATGCTGAGACTCAACATGTATTGATCGCCGACCCCGTCGTCGAGAGAGTGGCTGGCCGAGAGCGTCAGGCTGCCCCAGTCAAAGCCCCGGTTGTATCCGAGCTGGAAACTGCTGCTCTCGGTCTGGCCACCCCAATAGTCGCGGCTGATGCCGTTGAAGTAGATATCCCCCCACTCCCCTATGGGCTGGTTGATGTTGAGCTGGAAGCGATTGCGCTCGCGCTGCAACTGATCGAAGGTCTGCGACTGCACGGCGGCCACATCGCTCAAATCCAGGTAGCCCTCGCTGGAGAAACGGTAGGCTGCCAGGGTGAAGTAGGTCTGGGTCACATCCATCTGCTTGCTGTAAGTGAGGCGGTAGCTCTGCCCGGAGAGTGACGAGGGCAGGTCGGACATGGCGGGCAGATCCCGCGCCCAGGAGCCGGTGATGTCGAGGGCCAGGGCGCCGTAGTCCGAGCCCACTGCGGCGCCGCCCAGCAGGGCTGCATAATCTTCGGCGGCTATGGTGCCGCCATACAGGGTCAGGGTGTTGGAGAAGCCGCGGCGATAGGTGCCTTGCAGAAAATCCGGGCCATCGGGACCAGACTCGTTTCGATAACGGCCAAGGGTCAGACTGAAGCGGGAGGTGTCGTCTCGCAGCATCTGTACCACGGAAGAAAATGGCAGGGTGAAGCTGCGGGCACTGCCATCCGCCTCAGTGATGGTCACATCCAGATCCCCGGCGAAGCTGGTGGCATAGAGATCGTCGATGGCAAAGGCGCCGGGGGCGACCTGGGTCTCATAGATGAGGGCACTGCCCTGGCGAATGCTGACTCTGGCATTGCTCTGGGCGACGCCACGCACCACGGGGGCAAAGCCCCGCTCAAAATCGGGCAGCATGGCATCGTCGCTGGCCAGCTGCACGCCGGTAAAGGGCACGCTGTCGAAGCTGTCCCCCGGGGTGAAATACTCCCCCAGAGTGAACTGGGCGGTCTGCCCTGTGACATCGCGCTGGACATAGCTGTTGAGGGGCTGGTAGCTGCCGCCATCATTGCCCTGATAAGAGCCGTTGTGACGCAGGCGCCAGGCCCCCAGGTTGATGCCGGTATTGAGGTTGACGCTGTTGCTGAACGGCTCGTCGACCCCGTCCTGCTCACTGTAATAGAGGTTGGCGTTATAGCCGACGAAGGCCGCATCGATCCCCTGTACCCACTGATCCGGGCCGACATAGTCGCGTCTGACCTGACCCACATACGCCTGTGGCAGGCTGAGTGCCCCGCTGAGGCTCGCCAGATCGAAGACGAAACTGGCCCCCGGCACCAGGGAAGCCACTTCGATGCAGTCACTTTCAAGCTGTTGTTTTGCCGATGCTTGATTGGGCAATTTGTCGACGAGCAGGCCCCACTGCGTCACTTGGCCCGGTTTGAAGCAAAATCGGGGCACCTTGGGATCGGTCCCCGCTCGTACCTCTACTTGCTGGCTCATCCGCTCCTTGCCGTTGATGGTGATCTCGAGTTGATAGAGGCCAAGAGGGACGAAATCGGCGCGGGCGAAGCGGGCAAGATCGATGTTCACCCCCAGGCTGTCGAGCAACCGGCTGTCAAACTCGACATCCGTGGCGACGCTATCAACCCCGGTCGCCGCCGGGCCGGGTGCGGTCTCATCCGCCATGGTCAGGGAGCCCCAGCAAAGCAAGGGCAGCCACCAGCATTCGCGAAGATGGCGCCAGGCATGGATACGGGGGAAGGACATGGATAACGGGAGAACGCTGGCAATCACGGCATACCTCCCCTCTCAGAGCCAGCAGAGGTGCAGGGAGAGGCGGCCTGGCCATCCGGCTCCCACACCAAGGGTTCAGTTGAAGACGAATTGGCCCACCTCGCGGGCGCCATAGTCATTGAGCCAATAGAAGGTCACCGCCTTGGCATGCACGGTGCCAGAGAGACGATCGACCGGGAAATCGAAACTGCCCCCCGGGGCTACCATGCCACCGCTGAGGTTGTTGTAGCGCGTCGTCTGGGTCGTTTGCAGTTCCAGATTGCTGATGCTGACGTGGTAGAGGCTCGGGTTGCTGGCTCGCAGCGCATAACCCGCCCCTTGCCTGACGAGACTCCAGCTCAGGTGATGGGCGGAGTGCTCCATGTCGCCTGCCAACCCTTCGGGTCGGTAAAACAGCTTGATCCTGGAGCGAAAGGCGAGCTGAACCAGATTCTGGCCCGCTTGGGTGGACTTGGCGCTCGGCGGCACCTCCAGCACATTCAGCCAGAATACCGACTCGCGATCCTGGGGCAGCCCCTGCCCGACATAGGCGAGGCGAAGCGACTGCCCACGCTGCGCCTCGATGCGGGTGATGGGGGGAGTGATAAGGAAGGGAACCGCTTCGGCACCCGGGCGGATACGGCGATCACCGGAATCGATCCACACCTGTACCAGCGAGGGCGTATTGCCCTTGTTGATCAGCTCCAGCGTGACTTCTCTGGCACTGGCAGGATAGATAACCCTGGTGCCGGAAATCTGGACATAACTCCAGGCCTGCCACGGAAACAAGAGAGCCAAGCACCAGAGCAGACGACCCAACACAATTCCCTTTCCTTTCCAACTACCGAGCCGCCTCATGGGACGGCTCTCAGTGATAATCCAGCGAATAGATAAGATCCGCCGAGACCAGACCGGCACCGACGGCTCCCGTGGCGACATACTGGGCGCTGTAGTAGAGGGTGGCCGTCCCGGTGCCGCTGAAATTGACCAGGGAGTTGTTGGTGTTGGTGCGAAGGTCGATGGGACTGCTGTTGGCCGAGAGGATCTGTACCTCCACATTCTGGGCCGGATTTTTGCCACCCGCGGCCACGGCCTTGTTGGTCAGGTTGCCCGTGGCCTGGGCCACCCCGACATTCTCGAAGTAGGCCCGTACCGATCCCGTTACTGGGCAGCCGGTCAGCGCCAGATTGAAACCCGTCGCCCCCGCGGTCTGGCCTATGCTGGTCAACGCATTGGTGCTGACGGTGGGCAGGGTCACGGTGGCCGATGCGGTGCCGCCATTGACGGCGATGGCACAGGTGCCGGCAGTCACTTCCCCATTGATGGTAATGGTGCCGTTGAAGGCGGCAACGGGGACCGATACCAGCCCGCCCATGGCGAGTGCGAGCATTAAGAGAGCGTTCGTCTTCATCACAACCTCCATTTACCCTGGGTGCCGCCAGCGACCGCCATTTTCCCTGCCAGCGCTTATATCCCTTCTGTCACAATGGGTTTCATTCAACAACCAACATTTAGTGACACATTAGTAAATAGCACAGAGTTGTTAAGCTTGCTCAGTGCCGGGCAACATCTTTGGCCGGCGTCCTTGTCCAAGGTGACGGACAGCCCGGCAGGAATGTGGCATCATTTTCCCCTTTATCTCATCCCCTTGTTATTCGATGGAGTCGTAATGCGTCGACTGTTCTTTCTCGTCCTGCTGCTGGGTAGCACTCATCTCTATGCCGAGCCCGGTTTCATCAGTCGGCTGCTCAATCACCCCGTCCCGGGTGGCGTCGCCGTAGTAGCACTGGGGGACGGGCCAGAGGCGCCCAGCGCACGTTATCAAGACAAGCCGGTGCTGGTCGTGCGTGAGGAGGGTCGTCGCTGGATAGCCATCGTCGGCATCCCGCTCAAGAGTGCGGCTGGCCCCCATCAGCTGGTGTTGAACGATGGCCGCCGCCTCAGCTTCCAGGTCGGGGAGAAGCACTACCGCGAGCAACACATCAAGTTGAAGAACGGCCGCCAGGTCAACCCGCTGGCCGAAGACATGACACGCATCAACCGCGAGCTGGCGGAACAGACCCAGGCCTATCAGACCTTCAGCCCCACCCAGCCCAGCAACCTGCTGTTCGACAAACCGGTCAACGGCCCGCTCTCCAGCCCCTTCGGCCTGCGCCGCTTCTTCAATGGCGAGGAACGCAACCCCCACTCCGGCCTCGACTTCGCGGTCGGTGCCGGCACCCCGATCAAGGCGCCGGCCGCAGGCAAGGTGATCCTGATCGGCAACTACTTCTTCAATGGCAATACGGTGTTCGTCGATCACGGTCAGGGGCTGATCAGCATGTTCTGCCACATGTCGAAGGTCGACGTGAAACTGGGTCAGAGCCTGCCCCGTGGCGGCATCGTCGGCCGGGTCGGCGCCACCGGCCGCGCCACCGGCCCCCACATGCACTGGAACGTCAGCCTCAACGATGCTCGCGTCGATCCCGCCATCTTTATCGGGGCCTTCAAGCCCTGAGCTGGCTCACGTCATAAAAAAGAAGAGGCAGCCTGGGCTGCCTCTTCTTTTTTCACATCCGTCACCCAGGGGCCGGTGGCAATCATATTCAGCTCGCGCCGGCATGCAGCCCCACCTCCTTGCGCATGGCCCGCCACATCACCAATACCAGCACAGTGCTGCAGATCGGCAGCGCCAGCCAGACCCCGGCCACCCCCCACAGGGAAGAGAAACCCCACAGGAAGCCGCCGATCAGTACCAGCTTGCCGCCGGTGAGCAAAGAGGCGATACGAGCCCGGTTGATGGCCTGGAAGTAGGTCGCCCCCACCAGCAGCAGGCCCTCCATCGGCAGGCCCCAGAAGTAGAGCCAGATGCCGAGAGTCGCCACCGGCAGCAGAGCCGCGTTGTCCCCTGCAAACAGATAAACCACTGCCTCTGGCCACAGATAGAGCGGGATCATGCCGCACAGTGCCACCACCATAGTCACTCCTAACGCCAGATTGCGTACCCGCAGCACCCGCTGCCAGTTGCCCGCCCCGGCGTTGAAGCTGGCGATGGGCTGGATACCCATGGCGATCCCCTCGAAGATGAGGTAGAAGAAGGCCTCGCTGTAGCTGATCACCCCGTAGGCGGCCACGTGCAACGAGGTCCCCACCGACAGCAGCGCCTTGTTGTGCAGCGCCAGCACCACCGACAGGTAGAGGTACATCAGGAAGCTCGACACCCCGAGTCGCAGCGTCTCCCCCATCAGCCGCCAGTCCGGCACCAGGGTATCCCAGCGAATGCGCAACTGGCTGCGCGGGGTGAAGAAGTGCCACAGGCAGAGACCCCCGGTCACCGCCTGGGAGAGCATGGTGGCGATGGCGGCCCCCGCCAGCCCCCAGGGGATCACCGCCATCAGCAGGTAGTCGAGCAGCACGTTGAGCACGCCGCCGCCCACCAGGATCCAGGTGGTGAGGCCGGGTCGTCCGTCGTTGCGCAGCAGGGCGGTGAACGCCATGGAGAGCACGGCGAAGGTCCCGAGCCAGGCATACCACTGCAGATAGGCGAGTCCTGCGTCGAAGATCTCCCCCTCGGCCCCCATCCAGGCCAGCATTGAATCGCCGTAATTAATGCCGATAAAGGCGAGCACGGCCGAGGCGATGAGCACCATCACCAGCGCGTTGCCGACGATGTGACGCGCCTTCCCCTGCTCCCCCTTGCCGAGGTAGAAGGAGGCCAGCGACGAGGAGCCCATGCCGATCAGCGCTCCCACCGCATAGAGCACGGCGCAGATGGGGTAGGCCAGCATCATGCCGGCCAGGCCATCCTGACCCAGGATATGGCCGACGAAGATACCGTCTATGGTCACATAGACCCCGGTGACCAGCATGGCCGCCACCGTCGGGGTGACATAACGCAGGAAGAGGCGAGAGAGGGGCGCAGTGCCCAAATCGAGGGAGGACATAAGATACTCTGCAACAGGAGAAACGAGCGGGATAATAGCCAAACAAGGCCCTGATCACCCGTCATTTATGTTGTGAATCATTAACCTGGAAGGCTTTACCCGCCCTGGCCCCTGCTTTAGGCTAAGGCGACTTTTCATGAACGGAAACGTGCGCCATGTTGCAACGCCTGCTCTGTCTGCTGATCTTCGTCAGCCTCTTCCCCTCTCTCGCTCAGGCCGATGACGCCATCACTCAAGTTGAAGAGCTGCTGCAGAGCGTGCCCAAAACCGACATTCCGGAGAACCAGCAACTGCGGGAGAGCTACCAGCAGGCGCTGCAATACGCCCGGGATGCCCAGCGCTACCGGGAGCAGGGCAAGGTCTACCAGCAGATCCTCATCGACTACCCCAAGGAGTCGGCCCGCCTCAAGGAGAGCCTGCACAACTATCAGCCCCAGTCCCGCCCGCCCCTCTCCTCCCTCAAGGAGGAGGCACTGCGCCAGGCCATCAGCCTGAGCAGCAACCGCCAGATCAACCTGCGCAAGGAGCGCCAGGCGGTGATGGATGGCCTCAATCAGCTGGAGAGCACGGGCCAGGAGTATCACCTGCGGGTCGACGAGCTGCGCAAGCAGCTGCTGCAGACCCGCGCCCAGCTCGATCGCCTGAGTTTCAGCAACGAGTCGGATCGCCTGCAGGAGGCCCATCAACTGGCCACCCGCCTCAAGGAGCAGAGCCTGTCTGACCGGATCCAGATGCTGGAGCTGGAGCAGCTCTCCGCCCAGCAGCGCAACGATCTCGGCAAGCTGAAGCTGCAGGAGCTCAACCTCGCCATCACCGATGAGGACGAGTGGCAGAACAGCCTGCTGACGCAACAGAACCTGCTGCGGCGGGAGAAGACGGAGCAGGCGCTGGCGGAAAGCGAGCGGCTGCGCCGGCAGCTCACCTCGGATCTGCCCCTGCTGCAGGAGCAGCAACAGCAGAATCAGGCGCTCTCCCTGCAACTCGGCGCCCTGGAGGAGCAGATCGAACGGGTGCAGGACGAACAGCGGGACATCGACAAGTCCCTGTCCGGGCTCAACGATCTGGTCAACTCGGTGCGCGAGCAGCTGGAATGGCTGCAGATCAGCAACGCCTATGGCGAGAACCTGCGCAGCAAGCTGGCCGATCTGCCCAACTACTTCCCGCTGGAGAAGCTGGAGTCCGCCATCGTCAAGGCGCGCATGGCGAAGTACCAGTACGAGACAGAGCAGGATGCCCTCAAGGATCCCGACCAGATCCGCAACAACCTGCTCAGCGGCGATGACATCACCCTGGATCGCGCCCAGCAGGCGGTGCTCGACAACCTGCTCAAGGCCAGACGGCAACTGCTGACCCGGCTCAACGACGCCTCCGACACCCTGATCCAGGAGCAGACCCGGCTCAAGCTGCTCTACAGCCGCCAGAACAGCAAGATCGACGAGATCCGTGACATCAGCGCCAGCCACCTGTTCTGGATGCCGGATGTGCGCCCGCTCACCCCGACCGTGCTGCTCGGGGTGCCCACCGCGCTGAGCCTGCTGATCGATCCCGCCAACTGGTTGCAACTGCCCAGGGCCATCGTGGAAAACAACCCCATGAACCTCACCCTGGCCGGGCTCGGCCTGCTGGTGCTGGCCTGGTGCTGGGCCAAGCTGGGGCGCCACCTGGTGCAGTACAGCCAGTACATAGCCCCGCGCATCGGCAAGGTGACCCAGGACAAGTTCAGCCTCACCAGCCGGCTGCTGGTGCGCTCCCTGCTCGCCGCCCTGCCGCTGCCCGCCATGGTGCTGATGATGCGCGGCCTGCTGGACGGCGCCTGGCAATATCCGTTCGCGGTGGCAGTGGCCCGGGGCCTTGGCGAGATCTGGTTTCTGCTGCTGGCGCTGCTGGTCGCCCGCCATCTGACCCTGGAGAAGGGGATCCTGATCCTGCATTTTCGCTGGCCGAAAGAGCCGGTGCAGCGGGTGTGGGGCCAGTTCCGCACCCTGCTGCTGGTGCTGATCCCGAGCTTCTTCGTGCAGGGCATGGCCAACAGCTATCAGGAGCACGCCTTCTACGACTCCCTCGGCCGGCTGGCCTTCATCGTCGGGGCGCTCTGGCTGCTGCTGTTCTTCGCCCGCCTCAACCGGGAGAAGCTGCCGCTGACCTGGGGTCAGGCCGACATGACCAAGCCCCATTTGCTGCACCACTTCATCTGGAACAGCCTGATGCTGGCTCCCCTGCTGGCGGTGCTGGGCTCCCTGTTCGGCTACTTCTATACCTCCCGCACCCTGCTGCGCCAGCTGGAGCTGAGCCTGCTACTGGGGCTCGGCTGCCTGCTTGTCTATTACTTGGCCCATCGCTGGATGCTGATCCAGCGCCGCCGCCTCGCCTTCGATCGCGCCAAGAGCAAGCGGGCCGAGATCCTGGCCCAGCGGGAACGGGACGAGGACGATCTCAGCTCAGAGATCCCGGACGTGGTGGAGGAGCCCGAGCTGGATCTGGACACCATCAGCGCCCAGTCGCTGGGGCTGGTGCGCACCCTGCTGATGCTGGGCTTCACCATGCTGGTGGTGGTGCAATGGTCGGATCTCAACTCGGCCTTCAGCTTCCTCAGCAGCATCGAGGTGTGGCAGGTGAGCAGCAAGGTGGCCGGCATAGAGCAGCTCTCCGCCATTACCCTGCAGGATCTGATGCTGACCGCCTTCGCCTTCATCCTGACCGTGGTCACCGCCCGCAGCCTGCCGGGGCTGATGGAGCTCACCCTGCTCCAGCATCTGAGCCTCTCCCCCGGTACCGGCTTCGCGCTGACCACCGTCAGCAAATATATGGTGATCCTGATAGGCGCCCTCACCGGCTTCTCCATGCTCGGCATCGACTGGTCCAAGACCCAGTGGCTGGTGGCGGCGCTGTCGGTGGGCCTCGGCTTCGGCCTGCAGGAGATCTTCGCGAACTTCGTCTCCGGCCTCATCATCCTGTTCGAGAAGCCGATCCGGCTCGGCGACACCGTCACCATCCGCGATCTGACCGGCACAGTCACCAAGATCAAGACCCGCGCCACCACCATAGTCGACTGGGACAGGAAGGAGATCATCGTCCCCAACAAGGCCTTCATCACCGAGCAGTTCATCAACTGGTCCCTGTCCGATGCCATCACCCGGGTCAAGCTGCGCATCCGCATCGGCCTGACTCAGGAACCCAAGCGAGTGCAGCAGTTGCTGGAGCAGTGTGTGCAGGAGTCCAGCCTGGTGCTGGATACCCCGACTCCCGAGGTATTCCTGGTCGAGTTCACCGACTCGGCGCTCATCTACGAGATCCGCCTCTACGTGAACAACATGGATCACCGCATGCCGATCACCCATGAGGTCCACTCGTTGATCCTGGAGAAGCTGCATCGACTGGGCATGCATCTGCCGCACCAGCAGATCGATATCAGGATGAGCCGCGGATGAGCGGGATCACCCCATGTCCATCGTGCACCCATGAAGTCCATTCGTTGATCCTGGAGAAGCTGCACAACATAGGCATGCATCTGCCGCACCAGCAGATCGATATCAGGATGAGCCGGGGATGAGCTGGATCACAGCATGCCGATCACCCATGAGGTCCACTCGTTGATCCTGGAGAAGCTGCATCGACTGGGCATGCATCTGCCGCACCAGCAGATCGATATCAGAATGAGCCGGGGCTAGCCCCGGTAGATGAGAGAGGAACACAGCATGCAGATAATTGCCCATCGCGGCGCCAGCGGGCTGGCGCCGGAAAACACCCTCAAGGCGATGGCGCTGGCCATCGAACTCGGGGTAAGCGCCATCGAGCTCGACGTGCAGCAAGCAGACGGCGAGCTCTGGGTATTCCACGATCGGCGGCTGGAGCGCTGCACCGATGGCCACGGCGTGCTCGCCCAGCAATCTCGCGCCTATCTAGCAAGACTGGATGCGGGCGAAGGGGAACATATTCCGACCCTGTGGCAGGTGATGACCCTGATTGCGGGGCGCTGCGAGCTGCACATCGAGCTCAAGGGAGCCCATACCGCCGAGCCGGTGGCGGCCCTGACCCGGCGGGCAGAGCGCGAGCTCGGTTTCACCCCGGCCCAGTGGGTTGTCTCTTCGTTCCATCATCCCGAGCTGGCACGCTTCGCCCGGTTACGGCCCGAGCTGCGCCTTGGCGCCCTGACCGCCAACCTGCCGTTGCAACATGCCCGCTTTGCCGAGCAGCTGGGGGCCTGGTCACTCAACTGCGATGTGGACTTCGTCGATGCCGGGCTGGTGGCGGATGCCCACCGGCGAGGGTTGAGAGTCTTGGTCTATACGGTCGATGAGCCGAGTGACAGAGACACACTCGCAGCCATGGGTGTCGATGGTATCTTTACCAACCGGCCAGATCGATTCAGCTGAGTATTGACGCGCCTTGGCGGACTATAAGAAGGTGAAAAAAACGGAAAAATAAGTGCGCATCGGGATACATAAAGTGCAATTCAAGCCGATACAACATTGGCTCATAACAATAACAGACCACACCCAGATCTCAGATTGACGCTCACAAGGATGTACACATGAATCTATCCATCAAGAACAAGCTGGTCCTCGCCATCGGGGCCATCATCCTGGTCATCACCGGCCTGCAGGTCTGGTACAACACCTCCCAGCTGCGCAGCGAAACCCAGCGGCTGATCTGGAGCTTCATCGACGACAGCTCGGCCTCCAACGTGAAGGGGATCTCCCGCTGGCTGGACGCCCGCATCAGCATGGTGAGCTCCACCAAGGAGGCCTTCGCCAAGGAGGATGAGCCCATCAGCCACCTGGCCCAGTCCATGAACGCGGGCAACTTCGATCTGGTCTACGTGGGCACCCAGGATGGCCGGATGATCCAGAGCAAGCAGACCAGCCTGCCGGCCGGCTATGATCCGCGCCAGCGTCCCTGGTACAAGGACGCCATGGCGGCGGGCAAGCTCGCCATCACGGCCCCCTACGCCGATGCCGCGTCGGGCAACCTCATCATCACCATCGCCGAGCCCTTCAGCCGTGGCAACACCCAGGGGGTGATCGCCGGTGACGTCTCCATCGAGGGGCTGGTGCGCGACGTGCTGGCCATGAACTCCGAGGGCACCTACGCCATCCTGGTGGACAGCAACGGCACCATCATAGCCCACCCGGACAAGGCGCTGACCCTCAAGCCCGCCACCGCCCTCTCCCCCGAGCTGACGGCGGCCAAGGTCAACGAACTGGCCCATGACAACACCATCTCCGAGATGGAGATCAGCGGCAAGGCCAGCGTGTTCGATCTCACCGAGATCCCCAACACCAACTGGTACTTCGGCATAGTGGTGGACGAGGCGGTTGCCTATCAGTCGGTGTCCCGCATGGTCAGCTCCGCCCTGCTGCAGGCGCTGCTCACCATTCTCATCGTCGCGGGCTTCTCCTACGTCGCCATCAACAGCTCCCTGGCACCGCTGAAGACCCTCGGCGAGGCGATTGCCGATCTCTCCCGCGGCAACGGCGACCTGACCCGCCGCATCAAGATCGAGCGGGAAGACGAGGTGGGCACGGTCGCCAGACACGTCAACACCTTCATCGAGCGGATCCACGTGATGGTACAGGACATCTCCAACTCCTCCGGGCAGCTGAACCAGCAGGCCAGGTCGTCCCACGACATGGCGGAGAAGTCCAACCAGGGTCTGGCGCGCCAGCAGAACGAGATCTCCCAGATCGCCACAGCGGTGCACGAGATGTCCGCCACCGCGGTGGAGGTGGCCAGCAACGCCGAGCAGACCGCGGATGCGGCCCGCAGCTCCTCCAGCAGCTGTGAGCACGGCAAGCAGGTGATCGCCCGCAACCAGCGCTCCATCACGGATCTCGCCACCCAGGTCAAGCAGGCCTCCGGCATCATCCAGGAGCTGGAGAAGAACGCCCAGGAGATCAACACCATCCTCTCCACCATCCAGGGCATCGCCGAGCAGACCAACCTGCTGGCGCTGAACGCCGCCATCGAGGCCGCCCGGGCCGGTGAACAGGGCCGCGGCTTCGCGGTGGTGGCCGACGAGGTGCGGGTGCTGTCCCAACGCACCCACAGCTCCACCGTCGAGATCCGCAGCATGATCGAAACCCTGCAACGCAACACCCAGGGCGCCGTCAGCACCATGCACGAGGGCCAACTGCTGGCCCAGAACAGCGTGGAAGATGCGAACGATGCCACTCAGGCGTTGGAGCAGATCACCACCTCCATCAATCAGATCTCCGACATGGCGACCCAGATCTCCAGCGCCGCCGAGGAGCAGCGGGCGGTGACCGACGAGGTCAGCCGCAACATCCAGGCGGTCAAGGACGTCTCCGACGAGCTGGCGGTGGATGCCGACAGCTCTCGCAATCTGTCGGCTCAACTCAAAAATATTTCAGGTGAGCTGAACAATCAGGTGGGCATGTTCCGCATCTGAGATCATTCAAGCCAAGGGGCCATCCAGGCCCCTTTTTTTCGTAAAAACCCTTTTGTTTCAGTAGTTATTACCAGATGACCACCCCGGTCATTTTTGTGACACCCCTCTCCATTCAGGTCACATACAGCCTATTCGTGCCTCAACTCCACTATATTCGCATTACTTTTTTGAAGTCTTTTTACGTGCAAAAGGCATGAGAATAATTATTATTAAATATTTTTGATAAAAAACTTAAAAACTTTATGGGTAATACCTAAAAAGAGAGGCATTTCTCATTTTTTTGAAAGAAAACTACATATAATCTTGGGGTTAAAATAACCATAGCAATGTTAATGGCTGATCCGGATGACTGATGGATGGCGATAATGACGGCGTTTTTATCCAAGGAATGGGGTGGTTACAGTAAAAACCACCATTGCCACGCACTAAAACAAACCAGTTTGACTTGCATCAAGCCTGAATTTTTTTAATCGAGCAAAATCGTGCCCAGCAAATCTATCCCTAAGGAGGCAGATGTGGATATTATCAAGACCGATGTCGCCATCATCGGTGCCGGTGGTGGTGGCCTGCGTGCCGCTATCGCCATAGCAGAGGCCCACCCTGAGCTGGAGATCGCCCTGATCTCCAAGGTTTACCCGATGCGCAGCCACACAGTGGCCGCAGAAGGTGGCGCCGCCGGCGTCGTCCGTGATGATGACTCCCTCGAAAACCACTTCAACGACACCGTGTCCGGTGGCGACTGGTTGTGCGAGCAAGACGTGGTGGACTACTTCGTCAACAACGCCACCAAGGAGATGGTCCAGCTCGAGCACTGGGGTTGCCCCTGGAGCCGCAAGCCGGATGGCAAGGCCAACGTACGCGCCTTCGGCGGGATGAAGATCCCCCGCACCTGGTTCGCGGCCGACAAGTCCGGTTTCCACATCCTGCACACCCTGTTCCAGACCTCCATCAAGTACCCGAGCATCAAGCGCTTCGACGAGCACTTCTGCATGGACTTGATCGTGGAAGATGGCCGCGTACAAGGCGTCCTGACCTTCGACATCCAGAACGGCATCACCCGCTTCATCCAGGCCAAGTCCGTCATTCTGGCCACCGGTGGCGCCGGTCGCGTGTATCGCTACAACACCAACGGTGGCATCGTCACCGGTGACGGCATGGCGCTGGCCTACCGCCACGGTGTGCCCCTGCGTGACATGGAATTCGTCCAGTATCACCCGACCGGCCTGCCGGGCACCGGCATCCTGATGACCGAAGGTTGTCGTGGTGAGGGTGGCATCCTGCTCAACAAGGATGGCTACCGCTACCTGCAAGACTATGGCTTGGGCCCGGAAACCCCGGTCGGCCAGCCGAAGAACAAACACATGGAGCTGGGTCCCCGCGACCGCCTCTCCCAGGCATTCTGGCAAGAGCAGCAGAAAGGCCGCGTGATCCAGGGCCCCATGGGCGACGTGGTTCACCTCGACCTGCGCCATCTGGGCGAGAAGTACCTCAAGGAGCGTCTGCCCTTCATCTGCGAGCTGGCCAAGGCCTACGTGGGTGTGGATCCGGTCAAGGAGCCGATCCCGGTCCGTCCGACCGCCCACTACACCATGGGGGGCATCGAGACCAACGGCCAGTGCGCCACTCGCATGCCGGGTCTGTATGCCCTCGGCGAGTGTGCCTCCGTCGGTCTGCACGGCGCGAACCGTCTGGGCTCCAACTCCCTGTCCGAGATCGTGGTCTTTGGCAAGGTGGCCGGTGAACACGCCGGTGAATTCGCCAAGACCCAGGCCCACGGCGACACCGCCGCCCTGGCCGCCAAGGCCGAGGCCTTGATCAAGCAGCACCTCTCCTTGCTCGACATCGACGGCACCGAAAACCCGGCCGATATCCGCAATGAGTTGGGCATGTCCATGGAAGCCGGGGTCGGTATCTACCGTACCGAAGAGCTGATGCAGGGCACCATCGACAAGATCAACGAGCTGAAAGCCCGTTACAAGAAGGTCAAGATCAACGACAAGTCCTCCGTCTTCAACACCGATCTGCTGTACGCCATCGAACTGGGCTACATGCTGGACGTGGCCGAAGCCATGGCGCACTCCGCCATCAACCGCAAAGAGTCTCGTGGTTCCCACCAGCGTCTGGACGGTTACGAGGATCGCGACGACGTGAACTTCCTCAAGCACACCCTCTCCTTCTACAACCAGGAAGGCGTCCCGACCATCGATTACTCCGATGTGAAGATCACTAAATCCCAACCGGCAAAACGTGTGTACGGTTCCGAGGGTGAGAAACAAGACGAGGCTAAGAAGAATGGCTGAGATGATCGAAATTGAGATCCTGCGCTACCGACCGGAGCAGGACAACGAGCCCTGGATGCAGACCTTCCAGGTTCCTTACCTGAAAGAGATGTCCCTGCTGGACGCGCTGCAGTACATCAAGGATCAGCTGGACTCCACCCTGAGCTTCCGCTGGTCCTGCCGGATGGCGATCTGCGGTTCCTGCGGCATGATGGTCAACGGCATTCCCAAGCTGGGCTGCAAGACCTTCCTGCGGGACTACCTGCCGGGCAAGATGAAGATCGAGCCGCTCAACAACTTCCCGATCGAGCGCGATCTGGTGGTCGACATGTCCGACTTCATCGAGAAGCTGGAGAGCATCAAGCCCTACATCATCCCGTCTGAGCCGCGCAACCTGTGCGATGGCGAGTACATCCAGACCCCGGCTGACATGGCGAAGTATCACCAGTTCTCCATGTGCATCAACTGTGGTCTGTGCTACGCCGCCTGCCCGCAGTACGGCATCAACAAGAAGTTCACCGGTCCTGCGGCCCTGGCACTGGCCTATCGCTACAACGCCGACAACCGCGATGGCGCGTCCAAAGAGCGGATGAAGATCCTCAGCCAGGACGAAGGCGTCTGGGGCTGTACCTTCGTGGGCTACTGTTCCGACGTCTGTCCCAAGGGCGTGGATCCGGCCGCCGCCATCCAGCTTGGCAAGGTCGAGAGCGCCAAGGACTACATGATCGCCATGTTCAAGCCGGATTGAGACCAGGAGTGAGACCATGAACAACACCAATAGCAAACGTAAGCCCTACGTGCGCGAAATGAAGAAAGACTGGTGGCTGAAGAACGCCTTCTACACCGGTTACATGATCCGCGAAGGCACCAGTATCTTCGTCTCCATCTACGCCGTGGTGCTGATGTGGGGGCTGATGCGCCTGGTCCAGGGTCAGGAAGCGTTCAACGGCTGGCTGGAATCCCTGCAGAGTCCAATCGCCATCCTGTTCCACGTCATCGCGCTGGCAGCCTGCCTGTTCCACGCCAAGACCTGGTTCGCCCTGGCGCCCAAGGCCATGCGCATCTTCCGCGGTGAAGACCTAGTGCCGGAGAAGCCGATTGTCATCGCCCAATACGTGGCACTGGCGGTGGTATCCCTGCTGATCCTGATCATCGTGGCTTGAGGAGATAAATGATGAGACGTTCTGACGAACCCATTTACTGGGGACTCTTTGGTGCCGGTGGCATGGTGGTCGCCATGCTGCTGCCGGTGATTGTCCTCATTACCGGTCTGCTGGTGCCCATGGGCATCATGGACGTGGAGACCATGAGCTTTGAGCGCGTACACGCCTTCGCCAGCTCCTGGTGGGGTGCCTGCATCCTGCTGGTGATCATCGCCCTGCCGATCTGGCACGGCATGCACCGTATCTACCACGGCCTGCATGACCTTGGGATCCACACCACCAAGCTGCACCACTATGTGTTCTATGGCTTCGCCTTCCTGGTATCTGCCATCACGGTCGGCCTGCTGATGGTGCTGGTTCTCCAGTAACAAGCAGCTAGCAGTTCGACACGCCAAACCGGGCGCCTCTCACCAAGGCGCCCGGTTTTTATTGGCGCTGTCCCAATTACGTGTTGAAAGGCTAACCTTGAAATAGGTCATCCCCCTGAGGGCCACCATCATGGATACCCAAGCCTTTCAACATCTACTGTCTCTCTTCCCACTGCTCACCTTGCGCCAG
>NZ_JAKZFK010000060.1:0-5929 GCF_022549315.1 Aeromonas sp. MR16
CCACACCACCGCTGACCCTGGCTGCCGGCCTGACCGGTCAGCTTGCCGCCAACGGCAGTTACAGCGATGGCAGTAGCATCGATGTCACGGCGTCCGTCACCTGGGTCAGCAGCAACCCGGCGGTCGCCACCGTCAATGCATCTGGCTTGGTGACCGGCGTCGCCCCTGGCACCACCACCATCATCGGTACCCTGGATGGGCAGACCGCAACCCTGGCTGTGACTGTCACCAGTGCCGTGCTCAACCCGGGTGGGCTCACCATCACAGTACCGCCGTTGACCCTGGTCACCGGTCTTACTGGTCAACTCGCTGCCACAGGTAGTTACAGCGATGGCAGCAGTGTAAATGTCACCAATACCGTCAGTTGGACCACTAATAACCCCATTGTCGCCACTGTCGGCCTCAACACAGGGTTGGTTACCGGCATACTGCCAGGCACTGCCACTATCACAGGGACTCTGGACGGACAAACGGCAACTCTGCTGGTGACGGTTACCAGCGCTACCCTCAATCCAGGCGGCCTGGTCATCACCACCCCCCCTCTGGTCCTGGCCGCCGGTCTGACCGGCCAGCTTGCCGCCACTGGTAGTTACAACAATGGCAGCAACGTCGATGTAACGGCCTCCGTCAACTGGGTCAGCAGTACCCCGGCGGCAGCAACCGTCAGTGCATCGGGCCTGGTCACCGCCGTCGCCCCTGGCACAACCACCATCACTGGCACTCTTGATGGGCAAACCGCGACGCTGTTGGTGACAGTCACTAGCGCCGTGCTCAACCCGGGTGGACTCACCATCACGGTACCACCGCTGAACCTGGCCGCAGGCCTGACCGGTCAACTCGCCGCCAACGGTATTTACAGCAATGGCGCGAGTGTGGATGTCACGACCAATGTCAATTGGACCAGTAATAACCCCCTTGTTGCCGCCGTCGGCCTCAACTCAGGGTTGGTTACCGCGGTACTGCCAGGCACGGCGACCATCACAGCAACGCTGGATGGCCAAAGCACAACTGTGCAGGTAACCGTGTCCAACGCGGTGGTGGTCAGCGTAAACATTGATCCCATCAACCCCTTGGCTGCGGGAACCACTGCACAGCTCAAGGCCACAGCCACCCTCAGCAACCTGACGACGCTGGATGTCACTGCACAAGCCAACTGGCAGAGCAGCGATCCTGGCGTGTTCACGGTCACCTCGACCGGGCTTGCCACCGGGGTAGTACCGGGAAGTGCCAACGTCAGTGTCAACGTGCAAGGCATCACTGCTGGCCATTCTGTGGTCGTCAGCAACGCGGTGCTGACCAGCATCGTCATCAGCCAGAGCGGACTGAACTTATCTCCGCTGCTAAGTACCATTACCTTCACCGCAATAGGCCACTACTCTGATGGCAGTACGCAAAACATCACCAACAGCGTGATCTGGAAAATAAATGGTGGCTTGCTCACTCTGGGACTGGGTAATACCTATGTATTCCTACTTAACGGTAACAGCCACTTCACGGCTGAACTAAATGGAGTAACCAGTAACACCTTGAGCTTGTAAATCTGGCATAGCCAGCCAACCTACATAAGCAAAAGGGCCGCCAATTCTGGCGGCCCTTTCATTTTATCTCCCTGGTGCGGTCAACCGGTTTTAGCAATCTGGCGCACACGAGAGTCACTGCACAGCCTGCACCGTTGCGGGACCGGGTTCATTGAGTTCGTCATCGGCCCAGTATTTGTAACCCTGCAGGGTCGCCTGCAACACCAGACCGCTCTGGGTCAGCTGATAGACGGTCACCTTCTTGGCATTGGTGCTGCCCGTGGTATTGAGCAGCTCGCTGCCCTTGTCGCCGGAGCGCGCCGCCGCATCGGCCTGGGCGCCGGCCTCCCAACCCACCTCGATGAAATGCTTCAACGCCTCGGCGTCGTTGAACAGGAGCAGGGCCCTGAAGTCCTTGATGCCAAGCCCCAGCCCCACACCGGCATTGGCCATGCTCATGTAGATGTCCTTGCCACTCTGGTTGTCTCTCACCACGCCAAAGCCACTGCCCGCACTGACGAAGACCAGGCTGTTGTTGACGCTGGAGAAGACTGCGTAGCCCTTGGCCTGCTGTACCTCATCGCGGATGCTCGCCTTCTCCTGATAGAGTTCGGTCAACACCTGTTCACGCATGCCCTGCACGTAGCCACGCTTCTCTTCCGGCGTGTCTCCCTTGGCGGTGCAGCCGGCCAACAGGGCAACGAGCCCCCATATCCACCATCTCATCCTGCTCTCCTTGGTCGTGATTCATTTTTATTCAGTCGTTCAGAGCAGGATAAAATAGAAAAGTTCCGGGCTTGGAAAAAATAAACCCCTGCCAGAGCAGGGGTTTATCAGCATTATGATGGGATAGATCAGATCATTATGCCAGCGATCACGGCGGAGAGCAGGCTCACCAGAGTCGAGCCGTACACCAGCTTCAGGCCGAAGCGGGAGACCATGTTGCCCTTCTCTTCGTTCAGCGCCTTCACGGCACCGGCGATGATGCCGATGGAGCTGAAGTTGGCGAACGACACCATGAAGATGGAGAGAATGCCGACGGTGCGCGGGGACAGTTCGGCAGCGATCTTGCCCAGATCCATCATGGCCACGAACTCGTTGGTCACCAGCTTGGTCGCCATGATGGAGCCAGCTTGCAGGGCCTCACCACTCGGGATACCCAGGATCCAGGCGATGGGGTAGAAGATGTAGCCCATGACGTACTGGAAGTTGACGCCAAACGCCGCCTCGAACAGGTAGTTGATGAGCGCGATCAGGGCGATGAAGCCCACCAGCATGGCCGCCACGATCACGGCGACGGAGAAACCGGCCATGATGTATTCGCCCAGCATCTCGAAGAAGTTCTCTTTCTTCGGGCTGTGGTGCTCGTCGCCTTCGGCAATGGCCTTGATGTCGGTGACCGAATTATCCGGCTCGTAGGGGTTGATCAGGGACAGCACGATGAAGGTGCTGAACATGTTGAGCACCAGGGCGGCCACGACGTAGCGCGGCTCGATCAGCTGCATGTAGGCACCGACGATGGACATGGAGACGGTGGACATGGCGGTCGCCGCCAGGGTGTACATCTGCTTCTCGTTCAGGTGCGGCAAGGTGTTCTTGAGCGCAATGAAGTTCTCGGACTGACCGACGATCATGGAGCTGATGGCGTTGAAGGACTCCAGCTTGCCCATGCCGTTGATCTTGGCCAGCACGGTGCCGATGCCACGGATGACGATGGGCAGCAGACGAATGTACTGCAGGATCCCGATCAGCACCGAGATGAAGACGATGGGCATCAGTACCATCAGGAAGAAGGAGAAGGCGCCCTCGTTGACCAGGCCACCGAACACGAAGTCGGTACCCTGCTTGGCAAATTCCATCAGCTTGGTGAAGCCGGCGGCGAAGCCACCCACCACCGCCAGACCCACTTCGGAGTTCAGCATGAACCAGGCCAGCGCCAGTTCCACCACCAACAGCTGACCGATATAACGCAGCTTGATCTGTTTCCAGTTGTGGCGGTTCGCCAGCAACGCCAGAGCGAGGACCATCACCAGTCCGAGCACAAAGTGAACGTATTCCATACCAGTAGCACCTGAGTGAGTTGTAATTTTTTGACCGGCGCCATCATAGTGATTTGTGTATTTAAAAATCAGATAGCCATCACAATCTGCGGTAAAAATATGCACTCGAAATAATACAAACGTTTTTAAATTAATTAATCATTAAGCGTGATCGCCGGGCAGCCTGAATAACTAAAAATACCATATACAAAACATACAGTTGTATTGTAGTTAATCAATTTCACGCTATATATTCCCATGGCTTGCACCCTGACTCAGTTAACTGCTATGCCCGTAATGGCAGGCTTGGCGTCATTATATTTAATCAAAATGAGTGAAAAACGTTTATCTGTTTTGCGCATAATTAGTCGCTGGCGATAATATGGCCTGCGATGGGGTACCTGCGGCATCCTCGCCCGCACTTGCGACCCCTCCGCACCGGTCCTTGCCCCCATGGCAGGTGCAGGCGTTCAAAAATCCGCCACAATCCATCCCACGAGACGGCACTCTCTGGTATAATGCGCGCCCTTGCGCACGGCGCAGCCCGTTTTCCCGAAATAGAGTCCTCTTGTGAACAACAGCGAATTTAGCAGCCTCAACCTCTCCCCCGCCCTGCTGGAGAACCTCGCCAGCCTGGGTTATCTGCAGATGACCCCGATCCAGGCCCAGAGCCTGCCCCTGGTGCTCGACGGTAAAGATCTGATCGCCAAGGCAAAAACCGGCAGCGGCAAGACTGCCGCCTTCGCCCTGGGTCTGCTCTCCCGGCTCAACGTCAACCGGGTCGACGTGCAGGCGCTGGTGCTCTGCCCGACCCGCGAGCTGGCGGATCAGGTCGCCCAGGAGATCCGTCGTCTGGCCCGCGCCCTGCCGAACGTCAAGCTGGTGACCCTGTGCGGCGGCACCCCGACCGCACCGCAATCAGCCACCCTGGGCTTCGGTGCCCACATCGCCGTCGGTACCCCGGGCCGCATCCTCAAGCATCTGGAGCAGGGCACCCTGGAGCTGTCCAGCCTGGAGACCCTAGTGCTGGACGAGGCAGATCGCATGCTGGACATGGGCTTTGGCGAAGACATCAACCGCGTCATCAGCTATGCCCCCGAGCGCCGCCAGACCCTGCTGTTCTCCGCCACCTATCCGGAAGGGATCGCCCAGATGAGCCGCGGTGTGCAGCGCAACCCGGTCGAGGTAAGCGTGGAGTCCCTGCACGAAGGCAGCGCCATCGAACAGAAACTCTATGAAGTGCCCGCCGGTCAGCGCCTCGATGCCCTCACCTGGCTGCTGAGCCACCATCAGCCGAGCTCCTGTGTGGTGTTCTGCAACACCAAGCGCGCCTGCAACGACGTGGCCGATCACCTGGCCGCCAAGGGCTTCTCGGCGCTGGCGCTGAACGGTGATCTGGAACAGCGCGAGCGGGATCAGGTGCTGGTACGCTTCGCCAATGGCAGCGCCACCATACTGGTCGCCACCGATGTGGCCGCCCGTGGGTTGGACATCAAGGAGCTCGGCGCCGTCATCAACTACGAGCTGACCTATGATCCCGAGGTGCACGTGCACCGCATCGGTCGTACCGGTCGCGCCGGCCAGCAAGGCCTGGCCCTGAGCCTCTACCAGCCGAACGAAGCCCAGCGTGTCAACCTGATCGAGGAGTACCAGCAGGCTCCCATCCCGCAAGGGGATCTGGCCGGGATCGGCCGCGAGATCAAGCCGATAGCGCCGCAGATGGTGACCCTCTCCATCGATGCGGGCCGCAAGAGCAAGGTGCGCGCCGGTGACATCCTCGGCGCCCTGACCGGCGAAAGCGGCATCGCCGGTGCCGACGTCGGCAAGATCCAGATCTCGGAACAATACTCCTACGTGGCGGTCAAGCGTCAGGTGGCGAGCGCCGCCCTCAAGCGGTTGCAGGAAGGCAAGATCAAGGGGCGCACCTACCGCGCCCGCAAACTGGGTTAAAGAGGAGGCCGGGCGGCACGTCTGCCCGACTCGTCACTGACCACAGCACGGGCGCCTCTTGCAGGCGCCTGTTTTTTATCAGGAATGTGCCATCCCATGGCACGGACAACAGAGATGAACAAACAACCCCAAGCCGAGGTCAGCTGCCAGAACTGCGAAGCCTGCTGCTGCCGCCTCGAAGTGATGCTGTTTACCGATACCGGCGTGCCGGATCGCTATGTGGACGAGATAGAGGGACAGGTGCCCGTGATGCACCGGCTGGAAGATGGCTGGTGTGCGGCGCTGGATCGCAACACCATGATGTGCCGCATCTACGAGGTACGTCCACTCATCTGCCGCGAGTTCGAGATGGGCGAACCCGACTGCATCGATGAACGGGACAAGTGGTTTATCACGCTGAACTAGCCGCACGGCGGCGCTGGA
>NZ_JAKZFK010000061.1:0-4604 GCF_022549315.1 Aeromonas sp. MR16
TGGATATTTACAACCTGGAGCGACCGCATCATGCGTTGAAATACAGAACCCCCGATGCGGTACATCGGGGGGTTCTGAGTCACGTGAAGCTAGACGAAAATGTGTAAACCTATTTCAGGACTAGACAGTAGAAATGGCTTACAGCATGACCATCGGTGTCAATATCTCTTCGGCCATCAAGCCGACGGCACTTAGCACGCCGAGTATCCCGATGAGGTGGGAAGAGGCCCGCGAGCGCTTGCCCTGTCTGGCGGGCAGGGTCTGCTCGCTGTGCTGATGGATCTTCTGCACCACCGCCATGGCGCTGACATCCAGATGACTGTAGAAGCTGGCATTGAGCTGGGTCAGATGGAGCAATGATTGACGCATCAGCTCGAAGGTCTTGTGGCAAATCGGATTCTGCTTGTGCCAGAACGCCTCAAGGGTACCACGGGTGGTGAGACCCGGAATATCATACAGGGCGCGCCCCATGCAGAAGGTCGGCACATCGTGCAGCAGTGCGGAGAGACCGACAGTGCTGTTGATGGTGATGACCCCCTTGAGCAGCGGATAGAGGGTGGGCAGCGGCAATTCATAGCCATAGAACACCCGTCCTTCCAGCCCGAGCAGCGCCACCAGGCGGTTTATCTGGGACTGATAGCTGACAAACCCCCGGTCCATGGGATGGTGCTTGAACAGCAAGACATCCTCGCTGCGGGCGCGCTCGGCAAAGGAGCTCATCACCTGGGCCACCATCCCTTCCACTCCGCTCAAATCCGAGTGCTCCCGGATCTGGAAGTCTTCGGTAACCTGCAGTGGTACGAAGAAAATGTGGCCCTTGTGTTGGGGCAGCGCCTTGAGCAGGCTGCGATCGGTCCACTTGTGCCACCACTTCATCACGCCGCCAGCCACCCAGCCTCTGGCCTCCTGATAGAGACTCCAGGGCCTGTGGTTGACAAAATGGGGGTAGCGCCAGCGCAGCAGGCTCTTGTTGATGTGATAGCGACTGGCATACCAGGCCCGGCGGGCAAAGGTCTTGCCCACTTTCAGTGGCGTCTCGTAAGGCGCTGGCCAACGCATGTCGGCCAACTTGTCTCGTTGGGCATAGAGCGGGCTGAAGGCATTGACGCCTCCTTGTTCCAGGGTCACATAGTCGGGGCGCAGGTAGCCCTCTTCCATTGCCCAGACAGCTATCTTTTTCTGCTTGCAGATGCGGATGGCCTGCTGGTGGTAGTAGCGGCAATCGCCGTAGCAGATCAGGCTGTCGATGCCATGGTGTTTGATAAAGCGGCGAAAGAAGGTGTTCCAGGTGTCCGGCTTGCCGGTAAAGCGTTCGTGATGGCCCACACAGCGCCAGCACTCATCCCCCCCATTGAAGTGGATCTTGTAGACCTCGTGGCCCGCATCGCTCAGGGTCTGGCTCAGGGTCTGAAAGAAGGGGCCCAGCGGTCCTTGCAACAACAAAATCTTCATGTACGGCTTATCTCATGAACGGGGGGAGGGAGGGGCGTTGCAACAGCGTCTGTGTCAGATAGCTCAGCTTGATCTGCCAGCGCTGCCACCGGCTCGATTTTTGGGGCGACGACAGCCCTTGCGCCGCCAGCTGACGGATCAGCTGTTCCGGGCTAATCCAGAGGCCGGTCTGCCAATCGATATAGAGTGGATAGGCGACCAGCGTCAGGTAGACCAGCGCAGCCAGGGGCAGACTGCGTTGGCGGCGAGCAGGGGGATGGGCGTCGGTGGTCAGCCCCCAGCCGCTGTAGAAGGGCTGGCCCCAGGTCGTGACCTTGACCCCCTGCACCAGCGCCTCGAAGCCGCTGAGGGACGTCATGGTATGCAGCTCATCCACATGGGGATAGAGACTGGTGAGGCCGATATCCAGCACCTGGCTGTCGACACATTCCGCCAGACACTCAGCCGAAATGGCGCCAGCCCTGTTACCAGCGACCACATCCGGGTGTGGCTTGAATAAAATATGTGCCTCAGGCTTGGCGGCGCGCACGGCCCAGAGCAGTTGCTCATTGCTGCGAATGATAGGGCTGCCGGTCAGGATGGAGGCATCGCCATCCACCTGGCCGACCACCAACACCAGCGGGCGACCGTCTGTGGGGGGACTGTAGTGCTGTGGCTCGCCGACATTGTATTTACTCACCCTGTGCTGCTGGAGCAGTTCGATCAGCGCCTCCCCCCGGTTAACGTCCTGCTCGGTCAGTTGCCGATAGTTGAGCAGCTGTTCGAGCCCGCTGGCTGTGCGGCTGTCGAAATAGATACCCACAGGGTCAAGCGACAGGGAAGAGGGGCGACACAGGTTGGAACCGAGCCCGCGGGAGCGGATAAAACCATCTTCCACCCGGATAGCCGAGGTGAGGTCGGGATAGCGGCTCCCCCAGACCAGGACCTGCTCGTCACCAGTCAGCCGCTTGGGCGGCGTGCTCACGAAGTGCAACTCATCGGCCAGGTGGTGGCAGAATGCCTGCATAAAGGCGCGCTTCCACAGGGAGAAACCCACCAGATAGAGTCGGCGCCAGCGCGGAGCCGGCTTCTGCTGGCGGGCGATGATGGCCAGCACTTCTTCCACCTCGCAACGCTGGCCCAGCACGGGATCCAGATAACGTGGATAGAGGATCAGGGCCGCCGCGACCAGCTGGGCCAGTGGCACAGGGATGCTGCGTCGCTCGCATTGCTTGCTGTCACTGGTCAATCCCCAACCGGCGTAAAACGGCATGCCGAAGCAATGGACCGGCTTGCCGAGCAGCAAGGCTTCAAAGCCCAGCTGGGATGAGACGGTATAGACGGCGTCCACCAGGTTAAGCAACGCATGGGGATGGCAATGATCGGCGACCACCTCCACATCGTCCAACTGCAGCCGAGCCAGTACGCCGCTCTTCTTGCCAAAACGGGTGTCGGGATGGGTGCGCAGTAACAGGCGAGCATTGGGGTGGTTGCGACGCGCCGTCTCCACCATGGTCACAAAGTCCGCCTCACTGGCTAGCGCCCCCGGAATGGAGAGATCACCGGCCACCTGATCCACCAGCAACACCCTGGATCTGGCGTCTTGCAGCAGACGCTGGGCCAGGGTTGCTGACAAGCCACTGGTATCCGCGCCGCGAGCCGATGGCCGGTCTGAAGCATGGACAGATTGATGGACTGGGGGCGTGGCATAGCAGTTGTACTTGGTCACTCCGAGGCGCACTAGCTCACGGATGAGGCGTTCGGCCCGATCCAGCAGGGCGTCATCCACAGGAGTGGCAATCAACTGTTCAAGCTGGCTGGGCTGGCGCGCATCGTAATAGATGCCGACAGGGTCGGCGATAAGCGACACCGCCTTGCCTCCCCGGGCGGGATGGCCGATATAACCGATAAAACCATCTTCCAGCTGCCAATAGGGCAGACCCAGCTCTTGCGCCTTTTGTTTAATCTGACGGGTATTGGCCTTCTGGCCCCAGCCCACCAGCACGTCATCTTTCGCAAACACCATGTTCGCTTTGAATGGATGTAATTGGCTGCCAAGCATAGGTTCAATATTCGCTTTTCTGGCCAGGATGCCTTTTGAACCTGTATATAATGTCATTTTTGCTCTGCGCTAGAAAACTCCCCGTATCAGTACGGGGAGTGTGGGTCAGATGAAGTGATCTGCTTCGAGTAATGACTTGGCTGTACTGTCTTTCGCGGACGTCATGATATCACAGTCAAGCTCAGGCCATTCGATGGCAATGGTTTCATCATTCCACTTAATACCGCGGTCACTGCTGGGGGCATAATAATTGGTCGTTTTGTATAAGAACTCTGCTGTTTCACTCAAGGTTACAAATCCATGGGCAAATCCTTCCGGGATCCACAACTGCCGTTTGTTCTCACCTGACAGATGCACTCCAACCCATTGCCCGAAGGTCGGTGAGCTTTTTCGGATATCTACCGCCACATCAAACACTTCACCTGCTACACAACGTACCAGCTTGCCCTGGGCATGGGGCGGCAACTGATAGTGCAAGCCGCGCAGCACCCCTTGCGAAGATTTGGAGTGATTATCCTGCACAAAAATCACCGGATATCCTACCGCCTCTTCAAACAACTTGTGGTTGAAACTCTCAAAGAAAAAGCCACGCTCATCACCAAATACCTTTGGCTCAAAAATAAGCACGTCAGGGATTGCTGTCTTGATTACATTCATCTGTCTATCCACATTTAATTCAATCTTTATGGGGGGAGCATATTTCCTCCCCCCATATCACATCAGGCTTTGGCAACCATTCTTAACAAATATTGTCCATACGCATTCTTTGCCAGCGGCGCGGCAAGTTCACGGACCTGGTCGGCATTGATAAACTTCTGGCGATAAGCGATCTCTTCCGGACAGGCCACTTTCAACCCTTGGCGGGTCTCGATGGTTTGAATAAAGTTGCTCGCCTCAATCAGGCTTTCATGGGTGCCGGTATCCAGCCAGGCATAGCCACGGCCCATCATGGCTACCGACAGGTTGCCCTGCTCAAGGTAGATGCGGTTGACGTCGGTGATCTCCAGCTCACCACGAGGTGACGGCTTCAGGCTCTTGGCAATTTCGACCACGCTGTTGTCATAGAAGTAGAGCCCCGTCACCGCATAATTGCTTTTGGGCTCCAGCGGCT
>NZ_JAKZFK010000062.1:0-1896 GCF_022549315.1 Aeromonas sp. MR16
TCCGTTACTCTTTGGGAGGAGACCGCCCCAGTCAAACTACCCACCAGGCACTGTCCGCGAGCCCGATTCAGGGCCCTGCGTTAGAACATCAAACATACAAGGGTGGTATTTCAAGGACGGCTCCAGCACAACTAGCGTCATGCCTTCAAAGCCTCCCACCTATCCTACACATGTAGGTTCAATGTTCAGTGCCAAGCTGTAGTAAAGGTTCACGGGGTCTTTCCGTCTAGCCGCGGGTACACCGCATCTTCACGGCGAATTCGATTTCACTGAGTCTCGGGTGGAGACAGCATGGCCATGGTTACACCATTCGTGCAGGTCGGAACTTACCCGACAAGGAATTTCGCTACCTTAGGACCGTTATAGTTACGGCCGCCGTTTACCGGGGCTTCGATCAAGAGCTTCGCTTGCGCTAACCCCATCAATTAACCTTCCGGCACCGGGCAGGTGTCACACCCTATACGTCCACTTTCGTGTTTGCAGAGTGCTGTGTTTTTGATAAACAGTCCCAGCCATCTGGTCACTGCGACTCCCAACTGCTCCATCCGCAAGGGACTTCACTGTCAAGAGCGAACCTTCTCCCGAAGTTACGGTTCTATTTTGCCTAGTTCCTTCACCCGAGTTCTCTCAAGCGCCTTGGTATTCTCTACCCGACCACCTGTGTCGGTTTGGGGTACGATGACTTGTAATCTGAAGCTTAGAGGCTTTTCCTGGAAGCAGGGCATCAATGGCTTCACCACCGTAGTGGCTTCGTCTCGTGTCTCAGCGTTGCATCTCCGGATTTGCCTAGAGATACCGCCTACGCACTTTCACCAGGACAACCGTCGCCTGGCCCACCTAGCCTTCTCCGTCCCCCCATCGCAATTACAAGTCGTGCAGGAATATTAACCTGCTTCCCATCGATTACGCCTTTCGGCCTCACCTTAGGGGTCGACTCACCCTGCCCCGATTAACGTTGGACAGGAACCCTTGGTCTTCCGGCGAGGAGGCTTTTCACCCCCTTTATCGTTACTTACGTCAGCATTCGCACTTCTGATATCTCCAGCATACCTCTCGATACACCTTCGCAGACTTACAGAACGCTCCCCTACCACTCACACATAAGTGTGAATCCGCGGCTTCGGTGCCTGGTTTGAGCCCCGTTACATCTTCCGCGCAGGCCGACTCGACTAGTGAGCTATTACGCTTTCTTTAAATGATGGCTGCTTCTAAGCCAACATCCTAGCTGTCTGAGCCTTCCCACATCGTTTCCCACTTAACCAGAACTTTGGGACCTTAGCCGGCGGTCTGGGTTGTTTCCCTCTTCACGACGGACGTTAGCACCCGCCGTGTGTCTCCCGGATATTACTTACTGGTATTCGGAGTTTGCATGGAGTTGGTAAGTCGGGATGACCCCCTAGTCCAAACAGTGCTCTACCCCCAGTAGTATTCGTCCGAGGCGCTACCTAAATAGCTTTCGGGGAGAACCAGCTATCTCCGAGTTTGATTGGCCTTTCACCCCCAGCCACAGGTCATCCCCTAACTTTGCAACGTTAGTGGGTTCGGTCCTCCAGTTGATGTTACTCAACCTTCAACCTGCCCATGGCTAGATCACCCGGTTTCGGGTCTACACCTTGCAACTAGACGCCCAGTTAAGACTCGGTTTCCCTACGGCTCCCCTATACGGTTAACCTCGCTACAAAATGTAAGTCGCTGACCCATTATACAAAAGGTACGCAGTCACCCCGAAGGGCTCCCACTGCTTGTACGTACACGGTTTCAGGTTCTATTTCACTCCCCTCACAGGGGTTCTTTTCGCCTTTCCCTCACGGTACTGGTTCACTATCGGTCAGTCAGGAGTATTTAGCCTTGGAGGATGGTCCCCCCATATTCAGACAGGATGTCACGTGTCCCGCC
>NZ_JAKZFK010000064.1:0-1194 GCF_022549315.1 Aeromonas sp. MR16
TCGTGCTGGCGGACAACGCCACCGTCGATGCCCTGGCCAAGGGCCAACAGCATGTCGAGCAGTTCACCGTCAGCCTGAGCGATGGCTCGACCACCACGGTCACCATCACCATCACCGGCACCGACGACCTGCCGGTCATCTCCGCCGACAGCGGCGCGGCCACCGAGGGCGATCAAACCCCGGTGACCGGCACCCTGACCGCGAGCGATGCGGACAACCCGGGCCTGACCTTTGTGGCGGGCAACGAGAGCCGTGATTACGGCCGCTTCGAGGTGGGTGCCGATGGCAAGTGGAGCTTCGTGCTGGCGGACAACGCCACCGTCGATGCGCTGGCCAAGGGGCAACAGCATGTCGAGCAGTTCACCGTCAGCTTGAGCGATGGCTCGACCACCACGGTCACCATCACCATCACCGGCACCGACGACCTGCCGGTCATCTCCGCCGACACCGGCGCGGCCACCGAGGGGGATCTGACCCCGGTGACCGGCACCCTGACCGCGAGCGATGCGGACAACCCGGGCCTGACCTTCGTGGCGGGCAACGAGAGCCGTGATTACGGCCGCTTCGAGGTGGGTGCCGATGGCAAGTGGAGCTTCGTGCTGGCGGACAACGCCACCGTCGATGCCCTGGCCAAGGGCCAACAGCATGTCGAGCAGTTCACCGTCAGCCTGAGCGATGGCTCGACCACCACGGTCACCATCACCATCACCGGCACCGACGATCTGCCGGTCATCTCCGCCGACAGCGGCGCGGCCACCGAGGGAGATCTGACCCCGGTGACCGGCACCCTGACCGCCAGCGATGCGGACAACCCGGGCCTGACCTTCGTGGCCGGTAACCAGCACAACGCCTACGGCCAGTTCGCGGTGGATGCCAGCGGCAAGTGGAGCTTCGTGCTGGCGGACAACGCCACCGTCGATGCCCTGGCCAAGGGCCAGCAGCATGTCGAGCAGTTCACCGTCAGCTTGAGCGATGGCTCGACCACCACGGTCACCATCACCATCACCGGCACCGACGACCTGCCGGTCATCTCCGCCGACAGCGGCGCGGCCACCGAGGGAGATCAAACCCCGGTGACCGGCACCCTGACCGCGAGCGATGCCGACAACCCGGGCCTGACCTTTGTGGCGGGCAACGAGAGCCGTGATTACGGCCGCTTCGCGGTGGGTGCCGATGGCAAGTGGAGCTTCGTGC
>NZ_JAKZFK010000065.1:0-1086 GCF_022549315.1 Aeromonas sp. MR16
TACTCGATTTCACATCAAGGTTGTTTTCGTGTACGGGGCTATCACCCTGTATCGCTGGCCTTTCCAGGACCATTCCACTAACTTCCAAGCTGCTTAAGGGCTAATCCCCGTTCGCTCGCCGCTACTAAGGGAATCTCGGTTGATTTCTTTTCCTCGGGGTACTTAGATGTTTCAGTTCTCCCGGTTCGCCTCGTTAAGCTATGTATTCACTTAACGATACCCAGCTTGTGCTGGGTGGGTTTCCCCATTCGGAAATCTGTGAGTAATAGCGTCTCTTACCGACTTCTCACAGCTTATCGCAGGTTAGTACGTCCTTCATCGCCTCTGACTGCCAAGGCATCCACCATGTACGCTTAGTCACTTAACCATACAACCCCAAGAAGTGTCGTCGAAACGGCACGGCTTGTTGCTGTACAACAAGGACCAAAAATAAATTTTGGTTTTCGCCAAGAAGTTTCCAAAGCACTTGTAACAAATGTTTGAGAACTACTTTTTAAATCAGCTTTCCAGATTGTTAAAGAGCATGTTTGCAACGGTCATCGACCGAAGAAAACAGAGTTAAGAATCAGTTTCTTAACTCTGCATTCTTGTTAGCAAGAAGAGAAGTGGCGTCCCCTAGGGGATTCGAACCCCTGTTACCGCCGTGAAAGGGCGGTGTCCTAGGCCTCTAGACGAAGGGGACGAAAATCATGTTTTGCGAAGGTCACTTCGCAATGATTTTCGTAAAGGCGACGCCGAGCCTGCGAGGCTAGCGGCCTTTAGCGCTGTTCGTTGTTATTGCTAACTCTGAGTCGGGTAACGACTTGCGTCATTATTCACATCCCAACCCAACGAACGGGCTTCTCTCGTTTGGCTTTCACCAAACAAGCACTGACGCGACATCACTGGCGCATCAGGTCTTTGCTCTAACTACTTTGAATCAAGTCAATCTGTGTGAACACTCAACAACTTCGTCATCATTAAGGTAAGGAGGTGATCCAACCCCAGGTTCCCCTAGGGTTACCTTGTTACGACTTCACCCCAGTCATGAATCACACCGTGGTAAACGCCCTCCCGAAGGTTAAGCTATCTACTTCTGGTGCAACC
>NZ_JAKZFK010000066.1:0-772 GCF_022549315.1 Aeromonas sp. MR16
GCTGGAGCCGTCCTTGAAATACCACCCTTGTATGTTTGATGTTCTAACGCAGGGCCCTGAATCGGGCTCGCGGACAGTGCCTGGTGGGTAGTTTGACTGGGGCGGTCTCCTCCCAAAGAGTAACGGAGGAGCACGAAGGTTGGCTAATCCTGGTCGGACATCAGGAGGTTAGTGCAATGGCATAAGCCAGCTTAACTGCGAGACGGACAGGTCGAGCAGGTACGAAAGTAGGTCATAGTGATCCGGTGGTTCTGAATGGAAGGGCCATCGCTCAACGGATAAAAGGTACTCCGGGGATAACAGGCTGATACCGCCCAAGAGTTCATATCGACGGCGGTGTTTGGCACCTCGATGTCGGCTCATCACATCCTGGGGCTGAAGTCGGTCCCAAGGGTATGGCTGTTCGCCATTTAAAGTGGTACGCGAGCTGGGTTCAGAACGTCGTGAGACAGTTCGGTCCCTATCTGCCGTGGGCGTTGGATGATTGAAGGGAGTTGCTCCTAGTACGAGAGGACCGGAGTGAACGAACCTCTGGTGTTCGGGTTGTCACGCCAGTGGCACTGCCCGGTAGCTAAGTTCGGAATCGATAACCGCTGAAAGCATCTAAGCGGGAAGCGAGCCCTGAGATGAGTCATCCCTGACCCCTTGAGGGTCCTAAAGGGCCGTTGGAGACCACAACGTTGATAGGTGGGGTGTGTAAGCGCGGCGACGTGTTGAGCTAACCCATACTAATTACCCGTGAGGCTTAACCATACAACACCCAAGAAGTGTT
>NZ_JAKZFK010000067.1:0-696 GCF_022549315.1 Aeromonas sp. MR16
CAGCAGAAAATCCAGGAGCTGGAAGCCCGCATCAACCGCCTCGAGCGCGAAAAGGACATTCTAAAAAAGGCTACGGCTCTCTTGATGGCGGACGAGTTCACTCGTACGCGCTGATAGACCGATTAAGAGAGCAAGCCCCCATCACTCTGGTCTGCTGCGCTTTCGATGTTCCAACATCCTGTTTTTACGACTATCTGGCTCGCAAGCGGACGATTAACCGTGAGCGATTGCAACAGCGTAGTGAGTTGCGCCGCTTGTTCAAAGAGAGCCGTGATTCAGCGGGCAGCCGCGCCTTGATGTCGATGATGCGAGCGCTGGGGTATCAGATTGGCCGATTCAAAGTGCGCAGTCTGATGAAAGAGACCGGTCTGGTATCCAAGCAACCCGGCGCTCATCGCTATCAGGTCGCCCGGTCTGAGCGACCGGATATTCCCAATCTGCTGGCCCGTGAATTTGATGTCCAGCAACCCAATCAGGTGTGGTGTGGCGATATCACCTACGTCTGGGCCGCTGGTCGTTGGTATTACCTGGCCGCGGTGCTCGACCTTCATACCCGCCGGGTCGTGGGTTGGGCGATGTCTGACAAACCTGATGCAGAGCTGGCAATAAAAGCGCTCGAGATGGCCTATCAGCAACGAGGTTGCCCATCAGGCGTACTGTTTCACTCCGATCAGGGCAGCCAATATGGCAGCCGTG
>NZ_JAKZFK010000068.1:0-614 GCF_022549315.1 Aeromonas sp. MR16
CCACCGGCCAGAATAATGCCTTTACGTTTAGTCATGATGCTTCGTTTCTTATATTTGAATTATGTAATCATCAAAAAGAGTGTGCCCAATAGCCACTCTTCTTGTGTTTTATCCCTGGTAGTGAGAAGCGTACATCTCCGCACCACTCGTTCTCTTCTTACTTGCCGAGGATCTCGGTCAGCATCCGATCGACGCCCACGCTCCAGTCCGGCAACACCAGATCGAAGGTGCGCTGGAACTTGGTGGTATCGAGCCGTGAGTTATGGGGGCGCTTGGCGGGCGTCGGGAAGGCGCTGGTCGGCACGGCTTTGACCTGGGTCACGGCCAACTCGACACCGGCTTCCCGCGCTTTGGCGAAGACTCGCTGGGCATAATCAAACCAGGTGGTGGTACCGGAGGCGATCAGGTGATAGAGACCCGCGACCTCCGGTTTGTACTGTGCAATACGGATCGCGTGGGCCGTGCAGTCGGCCAGCAACTCCGCGCCGGTCGGCGCACCAAACTGGTCATTGATGACCGACATCTCGCTGCGCTCCTTGCCAACACGCAGCATGGTCTTGGCAAAGTTGGCACCGCGGGCGGCATACACCCAGCTGGTCCGGAAGATGAGGTGA